>JBNKYI010000007.1:0-18767 GCA_050300815.1 Fibrobacterales bacterium | reverse complement strand
GTCCTGGGAATATCATGGTTAAATGCATATTGGTGCCCTATGCCTAACACTTTTTTCTTCTGCGTTCTGGCTGCCCAGGCAGTAACCGGCTCAAAATCGCTGATCACCAAATCGGGATTAAATTTATCGAAAATTTCTAAGCCGCTCTTCACTTCTCGAGCACTTTCGAGCTCGTGACCTAGTCGCACAAGTATTTCGACAACCATATCTCGCATCAATGCTTCATCGTCAACAACCAGTATTTTAGCCATCAGCTCCTCATTTCGGCAGAAAAATTCTGAATAGGGTTCCCGAATCCTGTGAACTTTCCACAAAGATTTGACCGTGGTGTAAATCTATTATTTTTTTCACAATCGCCAGACCCAAGCCCGTTCCTTGTTCTTTAGTTGTAAAGAATGGATTGAATATTTGCCGAATCGTTTCTTCGTCCATTCCTTTTCCCGAATCAAAAATTTCAACAATTAGATCGTTGCCCTCTTGGCGAATAGACACTTCAATGATTCCACCAACCTCAATGGCTTGAATCGCATTAAGTAATAAGTTCAACAATACCTGCTGCATTTTTTCAGGATCAATGTCGACCTCTAATCGATCAAATTCCCAGCGTCGACTCAGCTCAATGGCCTTTCCTGACTTTTCAATTTCGATATGCACATAACTGAGTACTCCCTCAATAAAATCAATGAGATCAATATGAATCATTCGAGTTTCTGTTTTGCGCGTATAATACAACAAATTGCTCACTATTTTATTGAGGCTAGATACGCCCTGAATAATTTTATCAACGAGTCTTCGACGCGGGTCGTCACTCTCTAAATCTCTGGCCAAAAGACCGGCATATCCGCCAATCCCTCCCAATGGATTGCGAATCTCATGAGCCACTGTGGCCGCCATTTCTCCTAGGGCCGACAAAATTTTATGCTGCTGGATTTCTTCTTCCATTTTTTTGAGATTAGTCATATCGGTAAACGTCACGACGACCCCGATCACTCTCTCTTCATATCCTAAAATGGCGCTGCCTTTTATTGATGCAGGAAAGTTTACTGTGTCTTTGAGGACAACTCGCTTTTCTGCCTCAACCATATTCAAAGGGTTTTCCATTGCATTGAGTAAAACCTCGCGAAGGGCATTTGGAGCGGGTAAAATCTGGTCTAGAGGTAAGTTTTCACACTCTTGAGCATCGAGATCTAATAATTTTTCGGCAGATTGATTCACCACAGTTACCTTGAGGTGTTCATCAACCATCACGACGCCAGGCTTCATCGAATTAAGAAGGGCGTTGAGGTTTTCTTGAATCAAATTATTCTGGATGCTCGCTTTTTGTAAGGCGTGGGTTTTTTGATCAAGCTCTTCTTTGACCTGATTAAACTGTACCTCAAGATGGTTGTAAGCCAACTCTAATCGGCTAACGTTTTGTTGGAACCAATCAAAGACCTTTTGCAATTCTTGTTGAGCTAATAAATCGCTCATTTCAGGAGGCTGCTCTTGATTTTCTCGATTCATAAAAGAGCCCGATAGGCATTGAGAAGGTCTTCAGGGTTTTGATCTTCATCGCGCGGAGGATTCAAAATAGCCGTCATTTCTTCATCCATTTTCTTTATTGCCTCAACTCGTTGGCTAATTTCATCTAGCAATCGATCCATTTCTGCATAGAACGGTTCTTTCATCAGTTCTTCTTTGCGCTGCAACCATTCTGCGATAAGCGGTCGAGATTCGGCAGAAATTTGAGCCACCCCCATCACCATTTTCTCTTTGTGATTCAACAGGGTCATCAATTCTTGAAAATTAATTTGACTGCGAATAAGCCTGAGAATTTCGTTTTGCATTTTCTCGAGTTGAGTGAAGGTCTTTAGCTGTGCAGAAAGCACCGATTTGAGTTGCAAATAGAGTTCTTCATTATCCATGACAAACCTAATTTTCGCTAATCGCTTCGCGATATTGATTGCGCCAAATCGTATCGTCTCTCTTCCACATCGCTTGCTGAGCCCAATAAGACTTCGGATGTTTTTCGACGACCTCATTATAAGCTGAGATCGCCTTTTTATTATCACCCAGTTCGCGGTGTATATTGCCGATTTGGTATTCAGCCCAAGGCGTGTGCACATCATCGGGGTTTTCAGAAATCATTTTCTCATAAAAAAACGCCGATTCTTTGAGTTCGCCTTTCGCAAACAAAAGATCTCCTAAGCTCAGTTTACTTTGGCGACAAATCGATTCTTGTTGATTCAAACAACGATTAGCTAAATCTTTGAGAATTCCGATGGCCTCTTCTAGTTGAGTCGGGGCCAAACCTTTAGCCAACTCAAGTTGCAGCTCCATTTTTTTTAAGGGATCGTTTTCATTCTCTAAAGCGAGCCGAAGCTTTTGAATCGATTCTTTTTCTTTTTTAGTACTGTGAGCCAAAGCAGATTGAAAGGCATTAAAATCAGACACACTGGGCCCCAAGCTCCCTCCTGCGTGAGTTCCTTTTAGACTCCCCAAAGCAGAGTCTACCTCTGAAGTATTAAACAACGACTTCGCCACAAAGAATTTTAATGCACTGCGATAGGGCTCTCCGGGTTTTTTCGCCAACGCCAAATGACCCTGACGAATTGCATCTTTGTCGAGTCCCAGTTCTGAAAGCAGGGCAACATAGTTGTAATAAGCCGCCTTTTCAGCTTCAGAATTAGGAAATTTGGCCATTGTGTTTTTCAAACGATCGACGGCATCAGTCATCTTCCCATCTCGGTATTTCTTCCAAGCGTTTCTGACCAAGTCAGCCCCTTTTTCGCTGCCAGGTAAAATGACCCAAACACTTCCCGATTGCATGGTCTCAAACTGTTGATCTTTATTTTCTGCCTCACTCTCAGAAGACACTTCTGCTTTTTTATTTTCAGAAGAATCTGTTTTCTTTTGCAAATCGGGGAGCGATGGCTCTTGAGAGACCTGTCCTTGTGCAGGAGAAGCTTTAACCATCGCACCTAACTTATCTATGCGGCCCTTGACCTCTTTTTTCCCGGCGGCAGACTCTGTTTGCTGCAAATATTTCTGATAGTGAGCGATCGCTTCGCTCACTTTACCGTCTTTTTCATAGATGCGACCTAGGTAATAATGGCCATTAAAGCCCTTTTCGGGGTAAGAAAAACCTTTTCTGAAATTAATCTCGGCCTTGTCGTACTGAGCGAGATTATAGCGATTCACCCCAGCGTAATAATACGCTCCAGGATTGCCGGGTTGAGACTTTAATACACTGCGCCAAGCCTCGAGGGCTTTTTCATTTTCTCCCTTATTGTAGAGATCTAGAGCTTTTGTGAATAAAGGGCCATCATAAGTGAAGCCCCCCGTCGAAGCCGAAGCCTTCTCAGATCCAGAAACCAAATCTGGAGGTGTCTCTCCTCCTAATTTTTTCAACAGCCTTTGAATTTCTTTTTCTGCAACGCCTTTGTTTTTTTCATGAGGCAAGTCACTCAATCGGCGCCAATAGAGAATGGATTGCTCATAAGC
Source organism: Fibrobacterales bacterium (assembly GCA_050300815.1). Classification (GTDB taxonomy): domain Bacteria; phylum Fibrobacterota; class Fibrobacteria; order Fibrobacterales; family CAWVXU01; genus JBNKYI01. The sequence continues at coordinate 15,284 of JBNKYI010000007.1, read as the reverse complement.
CCCTTTGCCCTCTTGGGCCTGGGCCATTCCTGTCAGACTCATCGCCGAAGACGGATCACCCTGCAAAGCATTCGCAAAATAAGAGGCCGCCGACTCGTATTTTTTTTGTCGCAATTCGACGTAACCCGCTTTGGTAAGCGCCGTCGCATTCTTAGGCTCATCCACTAGAATCGCGCGGTACTCTTCAAGCGCCTTATTCAGCTCTCCCTTTTTTTCATATTCGGCAGCCACCTTCAATCGCACTTCGTCATCCGCCAAAGCCTTGGTGGTCATCGAACACACTGCTAAGGTAAAAAGCAAAAAAGCATAGCTTTTACTTTGTCGACCCATCATATTCACCCCTTTAGAAATAGGCCGAGCCCATTTCCGTTTCCACTGTTCTTTGATGGATTCTCTTTTCATCTATTCAGCAGACAAAAGAGCACCTCTCAAAGATGTTGAATCTTTAGCGTTTCTTTTTGAAATATAACACTTAGCGCAAATTCGTCAGGGCTTCTTCGATCCGTTTTAGGGCCTGATCTAGAATTTCTCGAGTGTGAGTCGTAGAAATAAACCAAGCCTCAAATTGAAGGGGGGGGAGAAAGAGACCACTTTCAAGCACCCCTCTGAAAAATTTTGCGTAATTTTCGGTCGAGCAGTTTTTAGCATCGTTAAAATTTTTGATCGGTCCTTTGCCTAAGAATAGCGTCACCATTGAACCGACTCTTTGCACACAAGTGTCAAAAGAAAGTTGAGAACCTACGCGCAAAAGACCGGCTTCAAAATACGCACCTAATTCTTCTAAATTTTCGTAAAAACCCTTCTGCTGACAGAGTTCAATGGTCTTTTGCCCCGCCGCCATCGCTACGGGATTGCCCGATAAGGTTCCCGCCTGATAAACAGGTCCCAATGGGGCAATCGCCTGCATATATTCTGCCTTGCCCCCATAGGCGCCCACAGGCATGCCTCCACCAATCACCTTTCCATAGGTCACGAGATCAGGAGTGACTTTATACAATCCCGCTGCCCCGTGCGGGTGAACTCTAAATCCCGTCATCACTTCATCAAAAATCAACAACGCCCCATGGGCAGAGCAAAGAGACCTAAGCCCTTCTAAAAATCCCGGCTCAGGGGGAACCACCCCCATATTCCCCGCAATAGGTTCGACGATCACACAGGCGATTTGCTCACCTGATCGTTTAAATAAATCTTCGACTTGGTCTAAATCGTTAAAATCTGCAAGTAAGGTGTCTTTGGCCGCTCCCGCAGTGACTCCTGCCGAATTGGGAACTCCTGTTGGAACCACTCCCGATCCCGCTTCAATTAAAAAATGATCTGCGTGGCCGTGATAACACCCTCTAAATTTGACAATCTGATCTCTGCCTGTAACTCCACGGGCGAGGCGCACTGCCGAAAGAGTCGCCTCTGTTCCTGAATTCACCATACGCACCCAATCGATATGGGGAATGAGTTCCACTAATTTTTCTGCAAACTCAATTTCTCGCCAGCTACAGGCGCCAAAGCTCGTTCCTTTGACCACTGCACGCGCAATCTCCGCATTGATTTCGGGATTGTTGTGACCGTGAATCATTGGTCCCCACGACCCGATAAAGTCAATGTATTCTTTTTCTTCGACATCGTAGATGTAAGGTCCTTGAGCTCTCGCCATGATCGGAGGATTGCCACCAACGGCCTTAAAAGCCCTTACCGGCGAGTTCACTCCTCCAGGGATGACTTTTTGGGCGGCTTGCCAGTATTCTCGGTTGGTTTTCATAGGGTTTCCTTTAGAATCAATAAACGGTGAATGGTTTGAATCCAGTCTTCTGCAGACGCTCGGTGATCGAGTGCGTGAAATTTCCAATTTAGCTCTTTGAGCGCATTTTGAGCGGTCTCGCCCCACCCTAGGTGAATGTCATCTTTAAGCTTTTTGACAAATTCGGTCGGTTGACTTGCAGCAGCCTCTACGGCGCTTCCCGAAAGATAGAGCCATGCTCTTCGCCCACTTTTTTCTGGATAGGGTGGATAAAGTTTTTTGAGATCATAACGAGGATCCACATCTACATCAATTGCAAAGGTCTCTCGCAGGCGTTTTTTGTTCCAAGGCGTTTGCGCCGAGCAGGGGTACCAAAGAGGTGACTCCTTCTTTTCTTCTTTTAGTTCTTTGCCAAATTCTTCAAACAAAGACTCTAACGACTGGCCTTTCGCCACCCGAATGAGTGGACTTCCTTGGTTTTTTTTTTGTAAAAGGGCCTCTGCTGTTTTTTGGCCGACGACATACCCCTTTTGCACCCATAAAAGCTCTTCTGAACGAAGATGATTTAACGTCTCTGCGCTGCTCAATATCACCGTTTGTTCTTGCCGACCTCTTCTCTTGTTGCTTTTATCAGCGAGTGAAACCACCTCAAGTAAAGGTAAGCTCACGCGTTCGATACGCTCATCCAACGCTTCAAACCATTGGGGAAAAGAGGGCGATTGCGAAACTCCGCGCAGAGGACGAGTGAGAATCAACTGCATAACTAAAGAAAGAGGTGCTTTGATTCTTCGAGTAGATAATGTTCGGGCAACTCACTTGGCAAAGCCAAGCTCAATGATTGACAGACCTTTTTGAACTCAACGACAAATTCATCAAGAGACCCTTGCAATTCGCTTAACGAAAATGTCTTTGACAACTTCACCGATTGAGAGGATTTTAGATCTCCCAGCAAAGCGACAAACTCCATTTTTTCACCGTTAACGCGAGCCAATGCGGCTAGGGGAACCTTGCATCCCCCACCCATTTGCTCCATAAAATAGCGTTCGGCAAAAGCCATCGCTCGTGAAGGAGTACGATCTATTTTTTGAGCGACGGTGCGAATCTCTTCTTCATTTGCACGTGCCTCAATCACAACAATCCCCTGCCCGATCGCAGGCAACATTTCTTCGACAGAGAGACGTCGAGTAATACGCTCAGACCATCCCATGCGGTCTAAGCCAGCACAGGCCAAGATCACGCCATCGAGTTCACCGCTTTTGGCCTTTTTTAGACGCGTATCAATATTTCCTCTCAACTCGACAAATTTCAAATCTGAACGCACGTTTTTTAACTGTATCACTCGGCGGGGAGAGCCTGTGCCCACCGTTGCTCCCTTAGGCAAATTTTCGATGGATCCGTACGTCGATATCAAAGCATCTCGAGGGTCTTCTCGATCAAAGTAAGCAACCAGTTCCATTTCTTGAGGAATCTCATGAGGAACATCCTTTAAAGAATGCACCGCCAAATCAATCTCTTTGCGATAGAGGGCCTCTTCGAGCTCTTTGATAAAAACCCCTGTGCTGCTAAAGGCGTGCAGAGGGGTTTTTTGATCGGCATCTCCCCCTGTTTTAACAATCACCACTTCAAATTCAATGTCGGGATTTGCTTGGCGCAAAGCCTCAACCACCATTCCCGTCTGGGTCGTGGCCAATAGACTTCCGCGCGTTCCCACTTTAACTTTTCTTCTCGACATGATGATTTCCTTTTAATTTTTCTGCGGAGGTCGTTTTTTAAACTCCCCTAAATGAAAAAGCCTCTCGACAAAACGATTCGCCTCTTGACTGTATCCCTCTTCACTTAATTCTTTAAGCTCTTCCATTGGATAATGCAACCACTTGCCGACAATGCCATGTAAAAGCTCTTGAGCAACAGAAAGGTGATCTTCGCCAATCTTATTTCTCAATCTCTTGATCTCAGCTTGCCCCATTTCTGTCAACTGATTTTTCAAATCCACCAACGTCGGCACAATCTTTTGGGAGTGGTACCAAAGGGTAAATTCCTTCAGCTTATTTTCAATGATATCTTCGGCCGCCAAAGCCGATTCTAATCTTTTATTTTGATTGTCTTTGATTGCTTCTTGCAGGTCGTCAATGTCAAATAGATAAGCTGAGCTTACATTTTGAACCTCGGGATCAATATCTCGGGGCATCGCAATATCCACTAAAATCAAATGAGCTCCCGAGCGCTTCTGCACGGCTTTTTCGACTTCTTTTTTGAATAAAATGGGATGAGAACTGCCTGTCGCCGCGATGACAATATCATACTCACTGAGTTTTTCGGTGAGTTGTTCAAGCCCAAAGGCCTCTGCATCAAATTCTTCAGCCAACTCTACCGCTTTAGAGAGCGTTCGATTGAAAAAATCGAATTTCACCACCCCGGCCTGCCTTAAGTGTTGGGCGGCTAAAAAGCCCATTTCTCCTGTTCCCACCACCGCGACCTTTGCCGAATTCAGTCGAGGAAAGACTTTTTTGCAAAGTTCAACTGCGGCATAAGAAATGCTCACTGCCCCTTCATTAATCGCCGTTTCAGTTCGCACCGCTTTGCCCAGCGCAAAAGCACTTTGAAACAACTGATTGAGATACATTCCTACATGACCTGATTTTTGAGCCGCAAAATAAGCGTCTTTCACTTGGCCCATAATCTGCCCTTCTCCCATAACCAGAGAATCCAGACTCGCAATGACGCGATAGAGATGTTTTACGCCATCTAAATGGGTGTAAGTGTAGCAGACATTTTCAATTTCTTTTTGAGGAACTCCTGAAACTGCTGACCATTTGTCTAAAATGGGTGACAAATAGGCTTCGGGCTCGCCAGATAAAACCAAATAAAATTCTGTGCGATTGCAAGTACTGAGAATAACGCACTCCACGCAAGACAAAGACCCGCAGAGCACCTCTCTAAATCGACTCTGCTTTTCTCCGTCGAGACTCAATCGGTCTCTGAGTTGGGTTTTTGCGGTGCGGTAACTGATTCCGACAACCACATTGTGCAATACTGACAACCGTTATCTCCATCGTAATCATAAGCAAATCTAGCTTACTTCCCCGTATTATAAATGGGTAAAGCTCAATAAAGTCCCCATTTTCATTGGGGATATGTTTCAAAAATTCTTATATTTGCCATTCAAATTTACCTTACCCCCTCGAAAACACCCAAAGGGCCTAAGATATGAAAAAGTGGTTTGTGCTTATCCTCCTTCTCTCCTGTTCTCTTTTTGCACAAAGAGAAATCACCAGGTTTTCAACAGACGAAATTGGCGAAGTTGACGACTTTATCCGTCCCGAATTTGGAGATGAACTTAAAGCCGTTCAACCTGGCATGGTCAAGGATGGCCTTTTTTATCTTCGTCAAAAATTCGAAGATCCCTTTGACGACACTCAAGTCAACTATCAAATCTTTCAAGGTATCGCCACAGATGCCTCAGTCAACTTAATTAAGTTTCAAGTCAAAGGCCTCACCCCTGCCGAAGTTGCCAAGACAAAATTTTATAGCGCCAAAGACGACGACCCTTCTTTTGATATTGAAAAACTTTACATTGATGGAAACCACATTCTTGTTGAGTTCAGCGAAGAAGTTTTTTATTGGAAAAACGGGTCTGCCGTCTCTTTAAAAGCCTCAGATGAAAAACCTTACACCATATCTATCACCTCAACGCCTCCGGCAGCCAGTGTCGAAATCAACGGTGCTCCTCGCGGGGTGACTCCCATTTCGTATAAACAATCCAGCAAGGCCGAGATCGTTGTTGAAATGATGAAAGAGGGTTACTATCCTCAACAATACGTGGCCTTCGGAAACGGTTCAGACCTCAAGTTAAACGCCAATTTGATTCGCTCGATTCCTCTAGATGACCCTTCACACGACCTTGATGTGCAAGTAAATCAAATGAAAATGGGAGCAACTCAAGAAAATATCGACGGATTAAAAGCGGAATTTGCTCGAGCCAAATCCAAAGTCGAAAATTCTTATGAAAGCGCCAAATCCCACGTCGAAAGTCAGTTTCCCGCAACACCTAGCCGCATGGCTAATGAATCCGATGTAGGCTACTCAAACAGAACAGAACGCTGGTCGGGTAAAAAGGCCGAATACCTCACCACTTTGACAGCGGAAAAAGAAGCCATTCTCAGTCGTTTAAGCGCCAGTGAAGCTCGCTTAGCCTCAGTATCCGTCAAATCAAGCAGTGTCGCAGAAGTCGCTCCCGTTGAAGAAGAGCCAGCCTACGAAGCCCCCGTTGAAGAAGAGCCCTCTATTGCTGAAGCCTCTGAGGAGGTCTACGAAGACAGCTTTGACAGCTACGAGGGTCCTGAAATTTCAGATCGATTCTCCTCTTCTGACGAATACATCAAATGGACGGGATACGCATTAATCGTCGGTGGTGTCTCCGCCCTGATTCCTGCCACAATTCAATACCTTAACTTTCAAAAAGCTGATGATAGTTACTCTTCGACTCAACAAAATGTCGCTCAACGTTATGCCAATGGCGAAATCAGCGATGAGCAAAGAGCCTATTACAATGAGAAAATACTCCCTAGCATTGGAAGCGCTCGTGACACCTATAAAAGCGAGTCTTTTCTATGGGGTGGAATCGGATTGGGCGCATTGGGTGTCGGTGCAACTTTACTGATCGCGTTCTAATGTTGTTCCACTGCGAACTTAAATCCATAAAGGTCCACTGCATTGTGGGCCTTTATCCGTTTGAGAGGCTCAAACCTCAAAAACTTCTCTTTGACCTAAGCTACAGCTACTCTCATATTCCCACAGATCAACCAAACCTTTTAGGGGACACTCCCGATTATGTCGCTGTGGGAAACTGCTTGACCAATTTTGTTAGACAAAAGCAATTTTATCTTTTAGAAACCCTTTTAGACGAATCTAGTGAGCATCTTTTATCCCTATTCCCCTCTATTAAAGAGGTAAAAATCAAAGTTCACAAACCCGCTGCCGATCCCCATCACTCAGGCCCACAACTTTTTTTAAAAAAAAATCGCAAGTAAGCTAAAGTTTTTTCAAAAACTGCCGATAAAATTAAAGAAGGTGTTACATCCACTAAGGGAAGAGTGGAAGCCCTTGTGATCGGAGACGTCGATTTTGGGAAGAATCGACCCTCTTTGGAACATTAAAGCCAAAGGACGGTATGTTATGCAGGTCGGAAATTTATCTAGTGGGGGAAGTGTTATTCTTTCTTCCTACATCAGCCAATATTCAAAAGACATTGACAAATCTCTCGAACGCCTCGCCTCTGGCCTTCGAGTCGCTCATCCTGCCGATAGCTCAGGAGATTATTTTCAGGCTCAATCTCTTGAAAGAAGAGCAACTGAAGCACAGACCGTAGAGCGAGGTCTTCAAACCCATCTGGCTCGGGTTCAATCTGCCGATGGATATTTAGATACCGTATCGACGTTGCTAGATGATATGGCCAGCTTAGCCAAAGAAGCCAGCAATGAAACCGATGTCGATTTACGCACCAGTCTTGGCAAAGAGTATGATGCCAAATACGATGCCTTGAAAACATTCATCGAAAGCGCTCGTTATGAAGGAGAAGCTCTATTGACAGGAGGCTACGATTCTAGCGTAGGAAGCGCTCTTTCGGTTCAGATTGATGAAGATATGAGTGATACATATACTTACGACATTCTGGATACCTCAATCGACACCGCCACAGGATTGAACCTCGCCGCCTTTAACACCGCAACGGCGGATTTTGCCACATCGCAAGCTAATGCGCAAAGTTACTACGATGCATTAACTGTAGAAGATCGAGGCATCACTCGATTGACTCGTAACTCAAATCGCCTAGCGACACATATCGGTATCCTTGAAGGCTCTAGCCGCTCTTTGACAAATAAGGTCGCAAATTATCAAGCCGCTTCTTCAGCACTCGTTGGAGTCGATGACGCTGCTGAATCAACTCGTTTGTCGACACTCCAAATTAGACAACAGGCCGCCGCGAGTTTTCTCGCACAAAATAATCTCGTACGCTCTAATGTTTTTAGCGCCCTTAGTAAGTCTCCCTCTGCTTGGTAGCCGCTGACATTTTAACCTTTTGTCATTTTAAAGCCTTCATTGAAGGCTTTTTTTGTCTTCTCTCAAAATATCTTAATGAGGCGTTGCCCCTATTCTTTGAGATAGTTATACTTGAGGGTAATTCACAGAGGAGAGATTCATGAGCGTACGTTATGGAATGAACACGCTAGTTATGATCATGGCCGGTGGCCAAGGAAGCCGTCTTTGGCCTTTGACTCAAGAAAGAGCAAAGCCCGCCGTACACTTTGCGGGAAAATACCGCATCATCGATTTTGTACTCAATAACTTCATCAATTCGGGGATGTACAAAATTAAAGTACTCACTCAGTTTAAGTCTGACTCTCTCAATAGACACATATCGACAACTTGGAGTTTGAACCGCAGCATTGGTCAATATGTAGACTTGGTTCCCGCTCAGATGAGATTAAATGAAAAATGGTATCAAGGCACCGCCGACGCCATTTTTCAAAATCTAAATCTGATTCTCGATGAAAAGCCCGACCTTGTCGCCATCTTCGGAGGCGACCACATCTACAAAATGGATATCAATCAAATGATTGAATTTCACATGACCAAGGCTTCTCTCGCCACCGTTGCTGCAATTCCTGTTCCTGTTGAAGAAGCGAGTGAATTTGGAATTATCGAAGTGGATAATGATGGAAGAATGATTGGTTTCGAAGAAAAGCCAGCCCATCCCAAAGAAATGCCTAACCGCCCTGGATTTTGTCTCGCCTCAATGGGTAACTATCTCTTTAATTCAAAATTCCTCGTGCGCGAATTGACCAACGATTCAACCACTCAAAGTACAAGCCACGATTTTGGCAAAGACATCATCCCCAAAATCTATGATCATTATCCCGTCTATGTTTACGATTTCACTAGTAACCGCATACGGGGAGAAGATCCCCACAATCACGGTTACTGGAAAGACGTGGGGACCCTAGACGCTTTTTACGAAGCCAATATGGATGCCTGTAGTGTTCACCCCCAATTCAACCTCTATAACCCCCATTGGCCCATTCGTACCTTTAATTGGAATCAAGCTCCTGCAAAATTTGTTTTTGCCGGAGATGAAGACGGGCGCCGCGGGCAAGCAATTGACTCTATCATCTGCGACGGGTGCATTCTTTCTGGTGGAACCGTAAGACGCTCTATTCTAAGCCCAGGGTCTCGTATTCACGGTTTTGCAGAAGTAACGAATTCCATCCTTTTTCCCGATGTCGTCGTTAATCGCGGAGCCAAGGTTAACAACGCCATTATCGAAAAAGGCGTCGAAATTCCCGAAAATTTTTCTGTGGGATTTGACCTTGAAGAAGATGCTAAACGCTTTCACGTAACAGAATCGGGTATTGTGGTTATCGCGAAACATACGGTGATCGAATAAAGCTGCTTTTGCAGCATTTTTTGGTTTCCTTTTAACTTTCGCGCTCTTTGCAAAGATTATATTCAGAGAAGTCATACTCTCACGGCTGAGACCTTCTCATTCGATCCGTGTTGAACTATTCGCCCAACACCAATGGAGATAATCCACGTGAATTTTAAAACCCTCCCCTCTTTCCTCTTGCTGGGATTGACTCAACTCTTTGCTCAATCTCCCGTACTTACCCAATCAGGAGGGTGGTTTGAAGCTGTCTATGCCGAATGGCAACCTGTCTCGGGAGCCAGTGGCTACAACGTCTATTATTCAGGAGAAGGCCTCATCGATCAAAAAATTGATGCTCCACTCATTCGAAGCTACGGGTCCTATCTAAGAGCGGATGTTCCCGGACTGAAAGCGGGCAGTTACACCCTCAAAATAGTTCCCGTGATTTCGGGCTCTGAAGCGACTCCCACGATCACCCCCTCTTTGAATGTCATTGCGCACGATCGCTCGGGATTTGCTTTTAATGGCGGACGAGTTCCAGGAGCTTACCAGACAGATGGAACTCCTAAAAATGCAGCGATCATTGTTTACCTCACTGATAAAAACAAAGATTCTATTTCATTAGATGTACAAACGGGGAGTTCAGCTTATACAACGGCTACTGGCATGCAAGCCATTTTGGACGCTTATAAAAAGGGCAAAGACACCCGTCCTTTAATCATTCGCATGATAGGTCAAGTGACTGATCTTAGTTATATGTTAGGTGGAGATCTTGTCATTGAAAATGCAAACAATGCTTCATCTTACATTACCTTCGAAGGCATTGGTTCAGATGCGACCGCCGATGGCTGGGGACTGCGCATCAAAAATGCCTCTAACGTCGAGATCCGCAACCTAGGTGTTATGAATGTAAACAGCACCGAAGGTGACAACATCGGCTTGCAGCAAAACAACGACTACATCTGGGTGCACAATGTCGATTTCTTCTATGGCCATGCGGGCAGTGATCCCGACCAACTCAAGGGAGATGGTGCTCTCGACTGCAAAAAATCGACCTATATCACCTTTGCTTACAATCACTTTTGGGATAATGGCAAAACCAATCTATTGGGGCTAAGCGAAGGAACAACGTCGGGATTGTATATCACCTATCATCATAATTGGTATGATCACTCTGACTCTCGTCACCCCAGAGTTCGCTACTACAGCGCTCACGTTTACAATAATTACTATGATGGAAATTCGAAATATGGAATCGGCTCAACCCTCGGCTCTTCGGTTTTTGCCGAAGGAAATTATTTTCGAAATGCCAAATATCCCATGCTCACCTCAATGCAAGGTTCTGATGTTTGGGATACCTCGGCTGACAAACTCGATGAAAGCATCGGTACATTTTCAAATGAAGACGGTGGATCAATCAAAGCTTGGAACAATTATATGGAAGGCCAAAAACGATTTGCCCCCTATAACGATGCCAGTTATACAGATTCTAAAGTGAATTTTGATGCCTATGTTGCCTCAAGTCGTAACGAACAAGTTCTAGCCACCGTCATATCGCGCCAAGGGGCTAATACTTATAACAACTTTGATACCGATTCGGGAATCATGTACACATACACGGCTCAATCTCCCATTGATGCAAAAACGACCGTAATGCAGTATGCGGGAAGATTAAATGGGGGTGATTTTAAATGGACTTTCAATAATGCTGTCGACGACGAATCTTATGCCGTCAACACGGCCTTAAAATCTGCACTCACCAATTACACCACCTCATTGGTGAGTATTCAGTCCGAGTCTGGTATTGTGATTACCTCTTCTAGTTCGCAGCCCTCTTCTAGCGGTGCCGTTTCATCTAGCTCAGTTGCCTCTTCCAGTTCCAACACACCTTCAAGTTCAAGTTACACCGTAGGCGATGAAAATCACAACTTCACCGCATCAGGTTTATCCAGTGGTTTTTACACCATTGAGGGTAATTTAAGCACGGCAAAAGGAACCGTTTCTTACGCTGGGTTCACTCTAACCCAATGTTTGAAGATGGAATCTGCAAGCCGTATTTCATTTACCACCTTCTCAACAGACACAATCACCCTCGTTTTCAACGCTACTTTTACCGGAAATATCAAAATTGATGGCGTAAATCACCTCGTAAATAACGGTCTCCTTACCCTTACCCTCACCCCAGGAGCTCATGAAATCACCAAGGGCGATATCTCCAATATCTACTACATAGAACTTCACTTTGAGAGCGATTCGACGACTCGACTCAATGCAGAAGAAATTCCTCTGGCCTTCAGCTTATCAGGCGCAGAACTCGACATCAACCCCCAATTCAGCCACCTCAAAATTTCAATTTATGATTTGAGAGGCTCGTTGATTCGCCCGCCTATTCTTCAAACTCATCGGATTTCTTTAAGCAACTTCTCTAAGGGAAGTTACATCGTCAAAATTCAATCTGATCAAGGAGAATGGCGCCAACAAATTTTAGTGCCTTAGCCCCAGACTGTTAACTCCTGACGAACCGATCGAACACCGCCGTGACCGCGGTGTTCACTTATACCGGAGCAACGAGTGAAAATTATTCTCTTTTATTCTTGTGTTGCTAATTAGTCGACCTTAAGCCGAGGCCTTAATTTAGATTTAAGCACTAATGCACAACCCAATCCATACTGATCATCCTAAAATTCTTGTAGGCATTGTGACCTATAATAGCTCTAAGCACATTACCCAATGTCTAGAATATTTAATGAGTCAAAAGCTCGCTCCTTATCGAATAATCGTAATAGACAACGCCTCCTCAGACAACACCCTTGAGGTTCTCAATAATTTTATTCATCCAATCATCGAAATTTGGCCACAAAAAAGCAATCTTGGATTTGGCAATGCTCACAATCGCATTCTGGCATCTGTAGAAGACTGGGATTTTTACTGCCCGTTAAATCCAGACTGCTTTCTCGACCCTCTTTTCTTTTACGAGGCCTTTGCAACATTTCAGCATTTCTCTTCAAATACACCTTATTTGGGAGCAATTAATGGATTGACCCTTTTTTATAAAAATGGACATTTCTCAGATCAAATTTTTTCTAGAGGTCATCAATTTTACCAAGAGCGACGCACTGAGAGCCTAGATATTGGGCGAGATCGAACAACGCTTTTGTTAGATGATGAATTGATTTACGGCCCCAATGGCGCTTGTCCTTTATTTTCTCGAGCAATGTATAACGCACTGCAATTCGAAAATGGAGCTCTTTTTGAACCTCTTTTTTTCATGTATTCTGAGGATGAAGACCTCTGTTGGAGAATGAAGAAAGCGGGTTGGCAAACTGCATTTTCACACCAAGCCATCGCTTGGCACATTGGTGGAGGATCTCATCCCACTCTTTTTCGCTCTGTGCGTTCAGATAGTATTGCCAATCGATATTTGACAATTATTCGCAACGATCGAATCATTGATTTTATTAGAGACTTTCCGATTATACTTTTCGTAGAAATTTGTTTCATTGTTTTAAACTCCATTCGCAGGCCAAGATTTCTCATTGATTATTTTTGTGCGATCAAAAAAGTCGTACGACATTGTGTGTACATGCGAAAAAGAACAACGCCTCTTGCTCAAAGCGTTACTCGAGCAGATCTTTATGCAAAATTTGACCTTAAAAGATTCAAATCTCTTTTTTTTAGACATTCTAAACGCACCAATCCCTTCAGTATCCACAGTAAAGACTAATGCCTTTTTTCTCAATCCTCATTTTAAACTGGAATCAATGCGAGCGAACTCAACGCTGCATTGAGTACATTAAATCTCAAACATTTACAGACTATGAGATCATTTTAATAGACAATCATTCTACCGATGGATCTCGCGATTTTTTTTCTCAATATCAAGGAATCACCTTTGTACTCAACGAAAAGAATCTAGGCTTTGCAGAGGGAAATAACAGAGGCATTCCTCATTGTCAAGGCAAATGGGTCTTTTTTCTCAACAATGATGCTTATTTAAAAAACGGTTCTAGTCTAGATCGTCTTCATCAAGCAATAGAAAAACACGCTGATGAAAAATGGATTTTCGGCCCCATCATGTTACAAAACTCACAGCCTGATCGAATAGATTCAGGAGGCGACTTCCTATACACTTGCGGAACTACTTTTAAATATTACAACTACCCAGCTGATCACTCTTTTTTCGAAAATGACCGTATCGTTTCTAGCATTTGTGGAGGTGCTTGCTTAGCCCCCCTTTCACTCGTCAAAGAGTTAAAGGGTTTTGACCCCGATTTCTTTTTAACCTGCGAAGACCTCGACTTTTCTTTTAGAGCCTTCCATGCAGGTTACCGAGCCAAAATTATCGGCAATGTCCATGTTTATCACGAGGGATCAGCCAGCATGGGGGTTAACAGCCCGACAGACACCTACTTTTTTTATCGAAATCTTTTCTGGTTTAAGCTTAAAAACTATCCCCTTAACCTCATTTTAAAGCAAAGCCCCCTCACCCTCTTTTGGTCTATTCTCATTTTTATCCAAAAATTGAGACAAGGCCTATTGCTTCCCTATTTAAAAGCGAAAAAAGATCAAATTACGGGAATACCAAAAATGTTAAAAAAACGTCATGAGATTTTTTTAAATTCCCGTTGTCAACCTGCTGAATTTGCACAATTATTCAGAAAAACATGGATAAGTGAAAAATTCCTCAAGAAAAAGAACTTTTACTGAGAAATCTATTAATCTATGATCGTCGCCTTATTAATTCTGATTTTTACAACACTGTCTTTTGCTGAAGATCCTCCTCTTCTTTATGGATTTTACAACCCTCAAAAAGAGCTTATCTTGCTAGAACCCACTGCTATGACCCAGCCCTTTGACAGCAACTACGTTGTATACACCGGGGATCTGTTTGAATTTTCTTTAAAAATGGGAAATTTTGCCGGTGTGGTAAATCCAGAAGGGTATGTCACCATGGGTATTTTTGGCAGTGCAAAAGTCAATGGTTTGACACTCGCTGAAGCCAAAAAGATCATGAGAGATAAAATTGCCGAACAAAATGGCCCCAAGGGAATTCACATTACTTTAGCTAAAATGAGAAACATATCCATTTATGTCTCTGGTGCGGTGATCAACCCTTCAAGTCTCACCGTGCCCAACTATTCTAGACTATCTCAGATTCTTCAATACACTGGAGGTCCTTTAAAAAGTGCCGACTTAGACAGTATTTTAGTCATCAGAAACAAAGACACTTTAACTGTAAATCTCAATCACATTGGCAAAGATGGTCTACTCGATGAAGATTTATTTCTCGAACAGTACGACCACATACACGTTCCCTATCTCGACCTTGAAAACAACGCTGTCATCTGGACCTATATTTCAGGAAACATTACTCCTCTTAAATACGTTAAGGGAAGAAAAATCATGGACTATCTTAAATATGCTGGATTGCTAAAAAGTCTTGAAGGCATTCAAGGGCTTATCTTGACAAACAAAGACAAAAAAAGTCTGATTGAATTCAACAAATTCGGCCAACTCGAAGTGGATTCTGGAGATACCATTGACGTGATCACAAAATCAAATTCCATTTACATTTCAGGATCAGTCACACAACCTGGAGCCCAACCTTACAACATCACCTATCGCCCCATTGATTACATTTTTAACGCAGGGATAGGACCGATAGCAGAAGATGTAAACTATATCACCATTCGACGACTCAATGGAGATATTGAGAATATAGATCCCGAAAATTCGATTATATATCCAGGTGAAGCAATCTATGTCGATCGTTCAAATTTTGAATACACAAAAGATTGGGTAAATATTCTGGGTGGGCTAGCCTCTGTTTTAAGCGTATCTATTTTGGCCTATCAAGTTTTCTACCTCTCGAAGTAGCACTACAAAGTTTAGCGATAAAAATCATGGTAAAAAGCCAATAAAAAAAGTCTATCCCTCTCCACACAGATATTAGAAACGAAATCGTCAAACCAAAGCAGAATCCACCATATAAAAAAAGTAACCAAGGATCTTTTTTGATTTTGACCTTATAGTATAGAGCCGTGGTTATCAAACCCCCAAAAAAGGGCAACCCAATAACTCCAAACCACTTCCAATCTCTATACAAAAGCCATTGATAAGTTACCGTGT
>JBNKYI010000006.1:0-19360 GCA_050300815.1 Fibrobacterales bacterium | reverse complement strand
ACGAGAGTCAGAAGACACATCGACTCTTTTGCGAGAATAACCTTCGGTGTTGGCGTTGGTGATGTTTTGACCCGTCACGTCCATGTGAAGTTGTGAAGCGGCTAAACCGCTATATCCCAGACCTAATGCGCTGAATAGGCTCATTTTAGACCTCTCTATTCATAAGGCGATAAGCCTGATTTTTAGGAGAACCGATTTTGCCGTTTTCTCCGTAAGTTTTAAACTTATTGTTTTTGTCGAGCGAGGTGAATCCAGTAACAATGGCGATCGACGAACGAATGAACTCTCTTGAGTTTTGAATGAGTTTGCGATTGATTCCATTGGCATAGGCGACAGCAGAAAGCACTTCTTTAAGTTCGAGATAGGTTTCTCTCAGTAAAGGAGAATAATCATCTTCAAAATGATCACAAATTTCTGCGATACGCTTGAATGTGCGGTCTTCTGTTCGACTCAGCTCTTCGACAACAAATATCCGTTGAGACTCGAGTTCTTGAATGTTTTGTATGCACTCATCAATTTGAATGTTGACTTCATTTAGGTTTTCTAGGTTGTGGTTAACCAGTTGTCTTCTCTGCTCTTCAGCGAGAAATTTATAGCCTTTATAAAGCTCTTTTTGGCGCTCTAAAATCTGTTGCAGTTGTCTGAGCTTTGCATTACTCATGGGTTACCTCCCGATCGAGCTGATCTTTGTAATCCATTACTTTTTGAACATAGCGGCGAGTTTCTCCAAAAGGAGGAACTCCATTGTATTTGTCGACGCGAGCAGGCCCTGCGTTATAAGCGGCGAGTGCCTTTTCTGGGTCATTGTGATAGCGTTTTAAAAGTTTTCCTAGATAACGGGCTCCGCCGCGAATATTTTGTCTGGGATCAAAGCTGTTTTGTACACCCATATCTTTCGCTGTGCCATCCATTAATTGCATTAATCCTTTGGCTCCCACAGGCGAGACGGCATAGGGGTTGCCCGAAGACTCTGCTCGGATAACACTGTGAATTAAATTGGGTTCGACGTCAAAATCTTGGGCCGCCTCTTTAACCCATTCATTTATGCCGGCTTTTGAAGGCGCGTGTTTTTGATAGGCACTCAGAGGAGAAACGCTCTGAGAGTCGATAAAGTCTTTAACGCTATCGACTTCGCGAGGAGACTTTTGCCATTGTTTTTCAATATCGGCGATCTTTTCAGAATCCCAAATCAATGATTGCGCAGGTTGCTTAAGAACCCTAGAGTCAATCTGGAGATTGGAAGACTCGGATAAGCGAGGAGAAGAGGGGAGGAGTCCTTTTTGCTTTTGATTCAGTTCGGCTTTCACCTGATTGAAGTTTTTACCTTCTTCCCCCTCAGCCTGTTTCATTTGTCGGTAAATCATTTCAGCTAATCCCCCTTGGGATTGGCCAGCAGCTAATTCAGCATATTGTTGATCAAGCATTTCGGTAAAAATTCGGCGCCCGTTAGATTCTTCGGTTAATCCCCCCCCACTGAGGGTTGAACGCATTGATTTAAAAAGCTGACCCACAAACATGGCTTCAAACTCTAAAGCGGCCTTGACTTTAGCTTCGTCGGTGTGGTAGCTCGATTTTTTTTCGAGGGCACTGCCTTGCCATTGATGAGTTTGAATGGGGTCCATAATTTCTCCTACTCAAATCTAAGCAACAAGTGGGCCAGTGTTTTTTGAGAGGAGATTTAAAGCATAACCTTAAGAAAAACTTAAAGTTGATTTTTGAAAGGTCGCTGGATTAATTGAGAATTTTTCCGCAATGGAAAATTATTCCCCTGCAACAGACTTGCGAATGGGGCTTCTTCCCATTCCCTCTTTGTCGAGTAAATCTCTTAAAAGGGCCTCTTGGTGCCCGCCCTTTTGGAGGTACTCTTGAGTGAGAGTATTTACTTTGGCGGTGTCATAGCGATAGTACTTTTCGAGTAAGGCCAGCTGGCCAATCAGTTCAGCATCGGCTTCAGCATGATGCTCACCTTCAGAAAGTTCTCGATAGGCTTGCTCGATATTTTCTAAAACCATGTAGATACTCGCTCGTTCTTTATACACACTGGGGCGGCTTCGATCAAGGTCTTTGGCTTTTTTTAGGCTGCGCAGGGCGATATCGTGCATTCCGCGTTGGGCATATAGAATACCTTGAGCCTCGTGCAAGCGTGGGTCATCGGGCATTTCCGTCAGTTTTCGAGAAATTTCTAGTCGGCGAGACTCATAGGCGTCAAAACTTAAGCCGGTTTGCCCCTTGGCAGGAAGGTTGTGTCTGTAATAAGTGTAATAACTGAGAGCTCCCAGCTCTTTCATTACCAGATAGCGCTGTAAATCGCGAGGAGAAGCGCGCTTCGCAAATTCGAAATAATGCTCGCGGGCCCGAGCGCTGTCTTTGAGGTAAAACTGATAGAGAGTTCCAATGTTTTTGTGAGTTTCAGGGTTTTCGGGCTCTATTTCTAGGGCTTGTAAGTATTGATGTTCAGCCTTTTGAAAAGCCTCTTGCTCAGTTAAAAAATTAGCGTAATCGTTGCGCAGGTAGATGTTTTTGGGGTTTTTGCGCAAACCCTTCTTATAAGATTGTTCTGCTTGAATGAGTTGACCATCTAGGTCGTAGAGTTGGGCTCTCCATTGGTCGACTCTCTCTTCGGTGGGGTTTAAATTTTCAGCCCGATCGAGAAATTGAAACGCTTCACTGAATTCACGGGTAGAAAGATTTCCCGATCGAGGGCCGGTGTTTTTGCGGTAATCCTTCCAGTTTTCCTTTTGCAAAGAGCGTTTAGAACTTTCGATGACCTCAATGGCTTTTTGAATATAGTCGGGAGCGGTGAGGATTTTTGGTCCTAAGAGTGCGGTTTTCACCTTTTGCAAGGTTGAAGGCTCTTTTCCCGTTTGCTGTTGATTTTGAATTAGACGAGACATGGCGAGAAAGGCTGTGAGCAAAATGATGAAAATCATCACGGTCATAAACAGAGCGTGAATGCGTCGTCGAGGAGCGGGCACTTCTGTGGGAGCTAGGGATGGGGTCGATGAATGCACCTTTGAAAGCGTGACATTGGCTCCAAAAGATCTCAGCAATTTGTAAAGCTTGTCTGCTTGTGTGTCGTTGAGTTGATTGTGGATAACGAAGAACGAACCTTTGATTTTTTCTAAAGCGTCATTGGGCTGAATATTTTGAATTTTGGCGACGGCAAGGGCCATTCTCTTCAAATCTCCTCCAGGGGTCATTCCCTTGAAATAGATTTGATATTTGTCGCCTTTACTCAAGTTCGTCCTCATCTTTTTCAAAAAAGAGCACTAAGTTTTCTAACAGTGCATCCACTTGGCAGTGGGTGTAATGCCATCCCGCTTTAGCCATTTGGCCAGCGAGCTTCTCAATGCGATTTAAAATTTCGGCAGGACTTTCGTCTTGCCACTCAACTTTCACATTCTTTTCGGAAAAAATTTTCAAAAACCTAAATCCACTTCTATCTTTTGCTTCAGTGCCGTTCTAATAAGTCAACCTAAATTTATGAGTACTTACCCCGATCACCAACAGGTTTTAGATAAAGTTAACATCATCAGAGACGTCTTTAACTATACCAAAAGTTTCAAGGGATCTTTGTTTGTCATTAAGATTGAAGACAAACTGATGAATCATCCCTATTTTCCTTTGTTGATGCAAGATGTCATTCAATTGCATAGCATTGGCATTAAAATCGTATTGATTTTAGGAACCCGAAATCTTATTGATGAAACGCTAAAAAAATTCGGCGTAAAGGCTGAAATTCACAATGATGTGCGCATCACAACAGAAGAAGCGTTGCCTTTGGTGCAGTTAGCTGCCATGGAGTTTAGTCAAAAAGTGCTCAGCTATATCACAGCAAACGGGGCTAAGGGGATTATAGGGAATTGGGTTAAGGCTCGTTCACTGGGCGTACGCAAAGGAATTGATTTTCAGCACACAGGGCTGGTGGTGCAAATTCGCAAATCTGAGGTGCAGGCCTTGCTTGAACAGGGCTATATTCCTCTGCTGCCCAATATTGGTTGGAATGAAGTGGGCAGAGTTTATAATGTCAGTTCTAATGAAATCGCACTGCGGTTTTGTGCGGATTTTGAAGTAAGCAAACTCTTTGTCGTAGGGCTTGAAGAGGGAATCAAAGCAGAAGGGCTTGAACTGCCCGAGGGTGTACACGTCAGTGCTCACGGAATTATTACCGATCTTGACACTCGGCAAGCCGCTGAATTGCTGACGAAGAATCAAGGGAAAATCTCAGCGAATCTCATTGATTTTATTGACAAGGGGATTGAAGCTTTGCGCAAAGGGGTGCAACGGGTTCACCTAGTTTCGGGTCTTACCGAGGGAAGTATTTTAGAAGAAGTTTTTTCGACTTGGGGCGAAGGCACCATGATCTATGCGAACAAGTATTATAACATTCGCAAGCCAACCTTGCACGACGTTCCCAAATTGTTGAGTTTTATGGACGAATTCATTCGGACGGAGTTTTTGATTAGCCGAACAGAAACGGAGATCATGGAGCAACTCGACGACTACTGTATTTACGAAATTGACCAAGCGATTCAAGGATGTGCGGCCTTGCACCGGCGCTCTGATGAAGTCGCTGAGATCGCAGCTGTTGCGGTTAACCCTAACACTCAATCGAGTGGAGTCGGGCAGAATATGGTTGATCATTTGGTCGAGAGGGCCAGAACATTGGGATTTAAGAGAGTTTATATTTTGACCACTCAAGCAGAAGATTGGTTTGAGAAGATGGGATTTAAACGACATCAGCTCAAAGAATTGCCTCTCGAAGCGCAAGAACGTTATAATCCGAACCGCAATTCGAAGGTGATGATTCGCGAGGTTCCTGCGGGGAATTTTAAAATTTGACAGAGAAGATCAAACGGGCATCTTCAGTTAGCGATGTAAATACCAACCCCTGCTTTTTACAAATAAATGCAGAGGTCTTTTATTGGTGGCGTGGGCAAGGTAGCGAGAACCGTTGCTAAAAAAGTAACGCTGAGCAAGATTTTTTTGGGATTGCTGTTTTGCAAAGACGAGCTCAGAGGGATCTGATTTTTTGCTATTGATTTTCTTAAAATAGGCATCAATGAGTTCATCGCGCAGCTCTTCGTGGGTTGGCATTGATGCCTTTCGCCCTTCAATGTAATCATTGAGTTCTCTATCGCTGAGGTGTTCTCCTAATTCAACTCGTTGGCTGATTTCTTTGAGAATAACATCGAGGTCGCGACTGGTGTCAGCAGGTTTGCGGTTTTGAATTTCTTCTACTAAACCGATTTTGAAATTGGGGTCTTCAGAGTAGTCTTTGTGGTCGTAAGACATTTCAACGATGTAATCGGGGTTTTCTTTTTTGCGATAAACTCTCAGAATAGAATCAAGAGAAGACTGCCTAATGACGATCTGGTCTAACTTAACCATTTCAAGCAAAGCCATAAAGGTTACAGCGATCATCACGGGGTGGAAATCCCTGCCAAGCAGATCTTCAAAAGAGGCTCTTCCTTGCTCTCTTAGATAGTTTTCAATCCACTGTTGGCGGTCTTCAATAGTGACGTAGTCGACTTCGATGGTGTGAACAGATTGCAGATTTTGAGTTTTGAGAGAGCTCAAGAACGCTTGATATAAATCAAAAACTTCAACATCGAGTTCGTCATTGGTGCGTTCTTCTTTTCCTGTCGATTCAATTCGACCTCGAGAATAGGTGCCGAAATTTTCTTCTTCTAGTGATTGCAGACCTTCTGCGGCTTCTTTAAAACGTTTGTATTCGAGCATTCGGCGAATGAGTTCTTCGCGTTCTTCGTCAAATTCGAGAAGTTCTTTTTCACCTTGCTGCTCTTTGGGCAAAAGTTCGCGGGCCTTCAACGACATGAGATGAGCGGCCATAAAAAGAAAATCCCCTGCACGGCTCAAATCGGTTTTTTCAAGATCTTTAATGAATTCAACAAATTGATCGCAGATGGCCGCGATAGAAATTTCCATCGGGTTCAATTCGTTCTTTTGAACCAAGTAGAGCAGTAGGTCCATCGGGCCTTCAAACTGCTGAATTTTGATCTCGTAGCTAGACATTACCGCGTTATTCTACAGTAACCGACTTGGCCAGATTTCTAGGCTTGTCTACATCTTTGCCGAGGAGGTCGGCTAGGTGGTAGGCAAAGAGTTGTAGGGGAATCGCTGTTAAGATAGGAGAGAGCAAAGGCAGGGTTTCAGGGATGTCAATCACGTAGTCTGCGTTGCTCTCAAGTTCGGGATCAATTCCCGATTTGATGAGAATGATTTGACCGCCTCGAGCCTTAACTTCGCGAATGTTTGATAACAATTTGTCTTGCAGTTCATCTTTAGGGGCTAAGACCACCACGGGCATTTTTTCGTCTATCAAAGCCAAAGGACCGTGCTTTAATTCGGCTGAAGGGTAGCCTTGTGAATGGATGTAACTGATTTCTTTGAGTTTGAGAGCCCCTTCTAAGGCGACGGGGTAATTGATGTGTCGGCCTAAGAATAAAAAGCTGTGAGCTCCAATAAATTTTTCGGCAATCTCTCTGATTTGATGATCGAGAGTCAATATTTTTTCCACTTGCTTAGGCAGAGCGTTTAGAGCTTCGGCAAAAAGAGTGCCGTGGGCGTTTGAAAGACGTCTCATGCGACCAAGTAAAAGACCGATCATTGAGATGACTAAAACCTGAGAGGTAAAAGCCTTTGTCGATGCAACTCCGATTTCTGGCCCGGCGTGTAAATAGACCCCTCCCGAAGTTTCTCGAGATAGGCTTGATCCGACGACATTACAAATGCCGAGCACAGTGGCGCCTCGGCGTTTGGCTTCGCGCAATGCGGCTAAGGTGTCGGCGGTTTCTCCCGATTGAGAAATGCACAAAACAATTGTGCGGGGGTTTACGATCGGGTTGCGGTAGCGAAATTCAGAAGCGTATTCGACTTCTACGGGAATGCCCGCCAACTCTTCAATTAGATATTCACCGACTAGGCCAGCGTAATAACTGGTTCCGCAACCCACCATAATGATTCGTTCAATTTCTCTGAGCTCTTTAATGTTCAGATCGAGGCCGGCGAGTTTTGCGGTTCCTTCACGGGTGAGAATTCGACCTCTTAAGGTGTTTAAAAGCGATTGAGGCTGCTCGTGAATCTCTTTTTTCATGTAGTGTTTGAAGCCGTTTTTGCTGATCTCTTCTGCGGTAAATTCAACAGTTTCGACGTGGCGCACGACGGCGGCTTTGCGTTCGAGATTTTCAATGGAATAGTTTTTCCCGTCAATTTTTACCAAGTCGTTTTCGTCGAGAAAAACCACGTTTTGAGTGTATTGTACGACAGCAGCAACATCTGATGCCAGTATGATGCCGTGATCAGAGATACCTAGCACCAGAGGAGAGCCACTGCGGGCTCCGACGAGAACATCGGGCTCTTCAGAGCATTGAACCGCAATGCCAAAGGTTCCCGTTACTTTTTTTAGGGCTGAGCGGACGGCATTCAGCAGATTGCCTTGATAGAATGTGGCGATTAAATGAGCCAAAACTTCGGTGTCGGTGTCACTGTGAAAAACCACGCCTTTGTTTTCTAGATCTGCTTTTAAGTGAGCGTAGTTTTCGATGATTCCGTTGTGAACGACGGCAATTTTGTTGTCATAGCTGAGGTGAGGGTGAGCATTGTCAACAGTGGGTTCACCGTGAGTGGCCCAACGAGTGTGGGCAATACCCGAATTTCCTACGGGAGGCTTTTTTTGAAGTTCTTTTTCGAGATTGGCGATTTTTCCTACTTGGCGAACGCGTTGAAACTCTTTGTTATCAATAAGGACGACACCGGCTGAGTCATAACCGCGGTATTCTAATCGGCGCAAGCCATTTACCAAAATTTCAAGAGCTGCCTGTCGACCCGTGTAACCAACAATACCGCACATAAGTAAAATCTCCTCGTAATTTGAGCTTTCAATCTAGTAATTTCAATGGAATTAAACTATTTGCCTAAGCGAATAAGAGTGTCTTCAATCCACCTTAAATGGGCCTTGGCTTCTAATATTCGGTAGTTCAGAGTCATTCCCCAATAGCGGGCTTCGAGCTTTTCAGATTGGTTGCGTTCGAGATCTCGGTGTAGTCTTTCCCAGCGATTCACCCGATCTTGGGTTTCGCGTTGAAAATGAACCAGATGTTCTTCGAGAGCATCGCGACTGAGTTTTTTTCCAAAAAAAAGCTTGAGTAAAATTTCAATGCGAGGGGGAGGGGTTTCTACAGGCTCTTCGAGCCATTCCATCAGTCGCGCTCTCCCTTGCTCGGTCAGGTGATAAATTTTGCGCAAGGGGCGCCCTTCGCTGAGCACTCTTTTGCATTCGGCAAGCCCCTCTTCTTCTAAGCGATTGAGAATAGGGTAGAGTTGTCCAAAGCTTTCGTTCCAGAAGTGGCTGATTTGGGATTCGATGGCTTTTTTGAGTTCATAGCCTGTGCGGGCGCGATTGGCCAGCAGCCCCAAGACGACCCATTCGGTTTTGTTTTTGCGAGCCATGGGCTGGAATTTAAAAACTGTTTACATTTACGCCATGAAAATATTTGTCTTCACTTTACTTCTTTCGCTCAATGGGGTCTTTGCTCAAGGTCCTGCAATGCCTCCACCTCAATTAGATGTCTTTTGGAATTTAGGGCAAGACACCCTTGTGATTCAGATGTCACTGCCCTCACCTTGGCATATCACGGCGAATGAAAGCCCTGATACCTTTGTCAGCCCGGCTAAACTCGAAATTGAAGAGCCTATTCAAGGTTGGGGTAAGCCTCTTTGGCCTGAGCCGCTCAAGAGACCTGTTCCCGAGTTAGAAACGGTGGCGTGGGAATTTAAAGGCACCTTTCAAATCAAGGTACCCTTTGTGGGAGGCGTGACTCCTTCTGCAGAATCGGTTCGACTCTTTGTTGAGTACCAAGCGTGTTCAAATCAGATTTGCTTGGCTCCTCAGAAAATTTATTGGGGAAAGAGACTGCGATCGTTTTAGAATCTTTGGGGTCTGTTTATGACCTATTGACTTTTCGCGACTTAGAATCTATTCTGAAATAGGCAAACGTTTGAAATTTTGTTAGTATAATCGTGGATTTCTGGGACAAGGACAAACGCAAGTTGACTGAATCAATGCAAACCCCGCAATGGTACTTAGACCACTCTGATTTTGAGTACCCTCAAGCTCCTGATGAGGTGAGTGATCCTCTATTTCAAATTGACAATACGCTACGAGAAAAACTTCGCAGCAAGCTTAAAACATTTATTCCCCAACCACCGGCCAGCTTTGATATGTATCAAAAGTTGAATAATCCCGATACCTCACCAGGAGAGTACGCGAAGATCGCGACCCAAGATCCGTTTTTTGTCGCCCGTATTTTGAAAACGGTGAATTCGGCGATCTTTGGATTGCGCAATCCAATTACTGAAGTGGGGCGTGCGGTTGTGTTTTTGGGTTATCACAATATTCGCTCTTTGGCGCTGGCTCATTGCATGCAATCTCGTGAGATTATGAAAGAGATCGACATTGTAGCGCTTAAAGAGATTTGGGTGCATTCTGCAGTTGTGTCGGCGACGGCCGCATCGTTGGCGAAGCATTATTCAGGAATTAATGCGAACGAGATTGCCACTGTAGGTTTGCTCCACGACATGGGAAGGATTTTAGTGAATAATTCTCCCATGAAAAAAAACCTTGATCGCTTGCCTGAGCAACTTCCTCTTTGCGTTATAGAAAGTTTATGCGGTTCAATTTTTGCCGAGTCTTGGGGCTTGCCTAGCAATATCACTTTGGCGATTGAATACGCTCCCTATCCCGGACTTTATCACTTAAGCTCTATTCCCGAAAGTATCCGCAAGACATCTAGCGTTTTGTATTTGTCAAATCTTTTGGCGAATCTCTACGGCTTTAAAGATCAGAGAAACTGGGCAGGACTCAGTGAAGAAGTTATTGCCGAGTTGGCTCTCGAAGGAAGCCCCGACGAGTGGATGACTCCAGAAATGACCCTTGAAGTGGATAAAGCGATGGCGATGTTTCAGTATTTTTAAGGCACATTCACCTTAAAACGCGAACGACCTTCGGCGCTGGCTAAGTCGACAATAAACAAACCTTGGGGGAGGCGATCTAATTCGACCTCGTCGCTAAAGTCAAGATGAGAAACCAATTTATTTCCCAAAATATTGTAGAGATTGAGCTGATAATCCCCTTTTGCTTTAACCAGTAAGCCGTGGGGTTTGGGAACTAACAAAACATTTGCATTCTGAAAAGTCATCTGCACATTGGCGGCGGGGGCATCCCACGCCGGGTTCAATGACCTGAGTGTGTTGCGATACCAAGTGCCAGCGTCACTCAGGTCTCCAGCAGACCAGTTGCCCGTTACTGAGGCCGTGCTTTTAAGAGCAGATGAAGATTCATTTTTGTTTGAAATGCTCCAAGCAGCCCAAGAGAGGTGCTTTTCTGTCATCCAATTTAGCCAATCGTCAATTCGGGTGTAGTCTAATGCACCGTTTCCGCTAGCTTGAGATACGCCCCATTCGCTGACAAAAAGGGCATACCCTTTAGAAAGGGCGGTATTGGCTTGGTCCTTATAAGTGTCGTGAGCGGGATCAGATGCATACATGTGAAAACTGTAAGCGATATTTCCATAGCCCGCACTTAGAGGGTCAGCGGTGGCAACATCCACAGCTGAAGAATACTGGGGAGTTCCTACGATAATCAAATTGTCAGAGTCTATCGACCGAATGGTCGAAACGACGGCGTCGTTATAAGTCTTAACCTTGGCCCAGTCGCCTCGACCAAAACCCGGCTCATTATAAATTTCGTAAATCACATTGGGAAGGTGCCCATAAGTGGTGGCCATTTCTGTGAAAAAACTCTTTGCTTTTTCGAGTCGTTGGGGGTTGCTATTGTCGGCACTCCAATGGCTGTGCCAATCAATGATGACGTAAATTCCCTTTGCAACGGCGGCATCGACAAGGGTTGTGACCATTTTTTTATTGCGGTCTGGTTGGTATTCGTATCCCTCTTGACCCGTTCCCCAGTTGTCTTCAACAGCCATTGCGGCCCTTATGAGTGTGGCATTCCAGTCGTCAGCTAACCAGTTGACAACATCGGCGTTGTAATAGTCTCTAGCTTCGGGAGCGATGTTCCAGAAAAAGCTCATGCCTCGCAAATTCGCAGGTTGACCATTGGCTCCGACGACAGTTCCATTTTGTACAGAAAGTGCTCCGATGCGATCGACAGGAGAAGCGAGTAATGTTGTAGAGATAAATGCGCAAAATACAGCGGCTTTGCTAAAAGTATTCATGCTTTCCTTGACTATTTTGAGATTCTCTATAGAATGCTTTGCATTGTGGATGTTAAGCTAATTTATATCTGAGTGGCTTCTATTCAAAAAGGAAAAAAGGACGGGTATTCTAAAAAGCAAATATGTTTAATGAAGGTGTTGCTAAAATTTTTGCAAAAAAAATTGAACATGGAGAAAATTATGAGCTTATGTCGTTTGTTGCTCCTTTCACTTAGTGCTTTGTGGGCTGCCGATTCTGTGCTGGTTTGGCAAGATGAGTTTGAGGTCGATGGCCTACCCGACACCAATTATTGGAGTTATGATGTGGGCGGGCACGGTTGGGGCAACGGTGAGGCCCAATATTACACCGACTCTCGCACAGAAAATGCACGGGTAGAAAAAGGGGAGCTCATCATCACCGCGTTGCGCGAAAATTGGCAAGACTCATTTTTTACTTCAGCTCGGCTTTCGTCTAAAAATAAAGCGGACTTTAAATATGGGCGTTTTGTGATTCGAGCCAAGCTTCCTCTCGGTGCGGGTTCTTGGCCGGCTATTTGGATGTTGCCCACCCAAAACGCTTATGGCAATTGGCCGCATAGCGGAGAAATCGATATCATGGAAAACGTGGGATATGATTCTACACACATTTATAATACGATTCACACAGGGGCCTATAATCACAAGATAAGCACACAAAAAGGAAGCAACTTTGTTTTAAGCAACCCTTGGACAGAATGGCATGATTATCGAGTGGATTGGACACCAGACAGTATCGTGTTTTACACGGATGACATAAGGCGATTCAAGTTTGCCAATGAGAATGCGACCTCTGAAGAATGGCCTTTTGATCAACCGTTTCATCTGCTGTTAAACGTTGCTGTTGGGGGCGCTTGGGGAGGGCTTAATGGAATTGATTCTGCCCGTTACCCCCAAGAAATGCGAATAGATTATGTGCGAGTATACGAGTTTGCCACAGAAAATGGGCCGTTTGCGATTCGTACTTCTGTGGTGGGCGAGGGCAATGTGACGCCCAGCCAATTGGGAGTGAATGCGCTGGCGGAAGTGAAAATCACTGCGACAGCAACTGTGGGATATGAATTTCTGGGTTGGCAAGGAGATGCGACGGGCAACGAGAATCCATTGACGGTGATCGCAAGTCGCGATAAAAACATTGAAGCCGTATTCGTTCCTATGGGTGAAAAAGTTTTAAATGGCGATTTTTCAAAGGGGCCAGCAAACTGGAATGAGGTTTGGGCGTTAGCCCCTGCTGCTGCAACGGGTGATTTTTCTGGCGGTGAGCTTTGTGTGCAAGCGACGGCAGTGGGAACTCAAAATTGGCATATTCAGGTGACTCAACCGGGAATCGATCTCGTTTATGGAGACGATTATCGCCTCAGTTTCACTGCTCGGTCTGAATCGGTACGCGAAATTTGGGCTATGGTGCGTTTAAATGAAGATCCCTACACACTCTATTCCACTGAATATAAGGCGACATTAGGACCCGTTGCGCAGTCTTTCTCTTATGATTTCACAATGGATGGCTCCACAACGTCTAACGGGAGAGTGGAGTTTCAGAGTGGGTTGGAATTGACGAAATGGTGTATTGACGAAGTCAGTTTGATCCATTTGGACGAAGTGACATCGATTCGAAGTTCTTTGGAATCTAAAGCCGATGAGAATTTTAAGTTACAATTTGATCCTCAACGGGGAATTTATGTAAGGCTCCCCGATGGGGGAGTGGTGGATTTGCAAGGGCGGCTGATTCCTTGATCGCCGCCTACTTCAAATCGTCTATGCTAATCCCGTAAAACCAAATGTCGTCGATCCAAACTTCGTTTCCACTCTCGCCTTCGCCATAAGTGAAAATGTTGAAATTTGAAATGGAGTCTTTGATCGCTTCCCAACCGACATTCCCCCCATTGTTATCAGCGGGCAAAAAGTCTTGAGGGCGAATCTTTATTTTTTGCCAGGTGCTGTCTAAGTATCCCCCTGACCACGTTTTGGTTTTTCCACCAAGGTAGTCTAAAGACACCATAAATCTGCCGCTTCCCTTTAACCACAAGGTGATCGAATCTAGAGTGGCTAAGCTACGTGGACTCGCGTTTAAACCCGTTCCGGTTAAGACCCATTGAGGAGCTGGGGCGGTGAAAGTGAGGTGAACGACATTTCCCCGAGCTTCAGATTCGTATTCGATGATTTCGACAAAATTATTTGTGTCGAGGCTGAAGGTTGCCGAATCGGTTCGAACGCCATACCAGTAATTGTGCGGAATGGGTTCGGGTAAGGCATTAAGCAGACTGGGCTTTTCGAAGTCGTCGAGGTGTATTGCATTCATCAATATGCGAACCGAGTCTGCGATTCCCGCCCAGACATCACTTGAAGAAAAAGCAGATCGTTCTCTACCCCAAAGAAGTGTTAGTGGGTTGATTGTGTCGTTGGAGTTTTCGAAACGTATGCGCAAAACACCTCTCTGCAAATCGGGTTCCCAGCGGCGAATCTCGAAGGGGACGAGATTATCGTTGGCATCGTAAATTCGCAAGTCGTTGCCTTGGGGTTGAGCCTGTGAAAAATCAAAATTAGAGGAGTCGAGACGCAAAGTGAGCACTGTGGGAAAAGCGAGGGGTCTCATCCAATCTGAAATTAAACTTTCAGGTTGAATTTCTCTAGAATAAGCAAATGAGGTGGGTTCTTCGAGGCCGGGCTCAGGAATGTCTAATACGCCCGTTTGAGTGGTTTTGTCAGATCCTATCTCGACGAGATCTTGGGCGAGCAAAAGAGAGGACTTAGGCAACCAGGCCATGACGTGCAAGTAGCCGGGGGCAAGTCCATCAAAGTGGAATACTCCCAGCGAGTCGGTGCGAGTCACGTGTTCTAGTCCGTACACGTGTACCCAAGCATAGGGCGCATCAGCAGGGAGATCGATTTGACCTGTTAGGCGTCCTACCTTTGCAAGGGTCGATTCGTAGATTCGGTGTTGTCGATTACTGTCTTGCGGAAAATGTTCAAATTCAATTAACGAACCACTGCCGCTATCGGTTTGTATTTCAACTAAGTAACGCCCTTTGGGCAAATCTTTGGCGATGTAATAGCCCTTGTTGTTAAGCTTGTCGCTGATGATTCCTTGATCCTCTCGAATCACTCCGTTCGTATCAGCGAGGTAGTCTGAAGGGCGAATGCGAATCGAGGCAAGTGCCGCAGGGATTCCTTGCTCTTTCCAAATCTGAAAGGCGACTGAATTTTCGGTTTCCATTGAATTGCCAGTCGATTTGTCGGCAGAGCAAGACCAGATTCCCCAAATGATAAAAAAGAAGGCCGCTAAACCTCGAATCATTCCCTGTTCTCCTTTTTTTTAGTTACAGGAAAATAGGCCATGTTGAGTTGCATGATTCGGTTGGGAGAATGAACGGATTCAATTCGTTTTTGCACTCTTCTTCTAAACTCCTTCATCATTTGACACAAATCTTCAAAACAATCATCGTCGACCGCCAAAGTTAGAGTTGAAATATCCCTCTCTTCTTTGGGTATTTCGGCCAGCGACCGAGCGCCCAGTTGCATCACTTGGCGCTGAAACTCTCTAACCGCTTCGGCTTTTTCGGGGCCACTCACCGTCAAGTGGGTTTCGGCAAGTGCGAGCCTTTGCGAAGAAATTTTTTTCACCAAGCCCAGATCAAGCAACAATTGCAGGGCATCTGAAACCTCTTCAGCACTCAGCGCGGGCTCCATCTGCGCAGCAATATTGCGGGGATCTGCCACGCCACCGTTGACCTCAAGCCAAGCGCGAATCGCCGCATTATGCCACTGCCCCAAAAACTGCAATTGCTGGCTGTCAAGCACTTGCCGTTTGACGTCTTGCAAGCTTTCGGCTTGCTTGAGCAACTCTGCTTTTTTGCTTTCATTGCGGCAACGCGCTGCGGCGACTAAGAGATCAAAACACTCAGCTTCTCGACCCTTAAGAGAAAGTAAATCTTTAACCCGAGGAATGCAATTCAAAGGAAGGTGTTGTTTTTTATGCAAAACCCGATAAAGTTGACTTGAGTCTAAATTTATCCGGGCAGCCATCATGCGATAGCTGTAAAGAGGGTTGTCCTCTTTGCGGTTTTGATAAAATTCGAGAAGTAAATCTCTGTAATCACCTAATTTGAAGATCGTCGTCATATCCCTAAGTGTACTTTTTTTCTTTCTGAGAGAAAGAATTTACATTAAAGGCGCTGTGGACGAAATATCCACAGAAAAATATCGCCGTTTCTTTGGTAAGTACGGAGTGAAAATGAGTTTAACGGTGAGTTAGGTAGAAACTTCGAGCGCTGGTTTTCAGAAGTGCTTCAAAATATCTGAGAGGCCTCAGAAAGTTGTCATAAAGGGAATTTCATGAAACGTCGTTTACTTTGGGTAAGCTTATCTTTTTTCAGTGCCTTAGCCTTTGGAGCTCAGGTGGCGATTAACCCCTCTGAGCAATACCAGCAGATTGATGGCTTTGGAGCGGGTGGGGTCTATTACAACAACTGGGTTACGGCTCATCCTCAAAAAGAAGCGATTTACGACACGATGTTTACGGGTTTGGGCTTGTCTTATTTGAGATTGGGAAATTGGAACCAAGACACCACCGCCGCCAACCTTTCGATGGATTCAACCATTGTCGCAGAAGGAAGGAAGCGCTTGGGTGACCGCTTTAAGATTTTGTTATCGAGTTGGAGCGCCCCTAGCAATCTCAAAGTCAGTGGCCAAATTAATGGGAGTACAAATGGAAACCAACTGCCCAAATCTCAAAACACGTTAAAAAAAGTAAATGGCCAATACGTTTACGCAGAGTTTGCTCACTGGTGGAAGCGCTCTGTTGAAAAGTACCAAGCCGCGGGCATGGCTCCCGACGTGATTTCTATTCAAAACGAACCCGATATGAACGCCACTTATGAAGCAACCATTTTTGACGCCACCGAAAGCGACTCTTTGGCGGGCTACCCTCAAGCTTTGGCGGCGGTGCGCGATTCGATTAACACCCTTAGTGTCAAACCCAAAATTTACGGACCCGAGGTTTTGGGAATTGGCTATAGCAACTTTCAAAAATACGCCAACCAACTCGACCCTAACGACATTGAAGGTTACAACTTTCACCTGTACCACGGCAGCACTGGTAATTACGAAAATCCCGATAATTTTATTCCCATTTTGCAAACCTTAACCTCGACCTATCCTGGCAAATCTTGGATGATGAGCGAGTATTGCCCCATGCGTTCGAGCGTCGAATTAGACATGTTAACGCTCGCCCAACTGATGTACAACTTGTTGGTCTACGGCAACGCCTCAAGTTATATCAACTGGGAACTTTATTGGGGCGATGAGGGCCAAATGATTCAGGTGTACAACCCGTGGAACACAGGCACCTTTGGCATCGGCCCCGAATATCACGCCATGCGCCATTTTTCAAAATTTACGGGCCCTGGTTGGTATCGAGTGGGCGCAACTTCTGATCAATCCGATCTTAAATCGGTGGCCTTTTTGAGCTCAGGAGGAGATTCGTTAACGCTTGTGGCGATTAACCAAGGCAATTCGACAATATCAATGGATTTTGCGGCCACGGGTTATTCACAGGTGATTGATTCTTGGCAGTCGGTTGTCAATGGAGTGAAAAGTTCGCGGTTGAATTTGAGTGGCACAGCGACTAATGCGAGCCTTCCCGCTCAGAGTATCACAACCATTGTCCTTTATAATAACAGCGGAACACCCCCTTCGTCTTCTTCGGCAGCGAGCTCTTCTTCAACTTCGTCGAGTTCAGAAGCTCGAGCCCCTTATCAAGGAGTCATCAGTTTGCCTGGCACCCTTGAACTCGAAAACTATGATAAGGGAGGAGAGGGCGTTGCTTATCACGATACCGAAGCCTCAAACCAAGGTAATGCTTATCGCACAGATGGTGTTGACTTAGCGGGTGCGGGCACGGGCAATTATGCAGTGGGTTGGACCGCCGATGGAGAGTGGTTAGAGTATACGGTGAATTTTTCGACAGCGGGCCCTTTTCAACTCGAAATCGAGGCCGCTTCGGGTGTGGATGGGGCTCAAATTCACTTAGAAATAGGAGGTTCGAATATTTCTGGAACGATCTCATTTACATCGACGGGAGATTGGAACACTTATCAAACCTTTGTTGGCGAAATTGCATCAGTGATTGGCACGGGCGAAAAACAGCTAAGAGTTGTTATCGATAAATCTGCGGTGAATATTGACGCGATTCGTTTTATTCAAGACACAACAACTGCTGCGCTACCGACTTTTGACGTTCATGCAAAACCCTGGCCCAGTTATGATCTTATGGGGCGTAAGGTGCCAATGTTTGGGGGTCTAGATCGTTCTATTGTGTTCGATAAAAAAAGCCCGCACGGTAAGGTTCAAATTGAGAATTGAGAAGGGGCAATTAGCGGTCTAATCCATACGCCTTATCGGTGCGTTGTTTTTTCTTAACATACCATCGTCCGTCATTCCTACAAAAGCGGGAATCCAATCCCATAAATCCTAGTTCAAAACGCTGCACCGAAGAGATTCAATTTTAGTGGATGAGTTAAACATTCAAGATTTGGAATACCTTCTAACTGAACATATGGGTCGAGAGATTCATGATCGGGTAGCTATCTTTGACCTATTATGCAGAACCTCCATGGGTGAACAAATCCTTATCGAATTGCAAAAGTCGCCCCAGTTGTATTTTGGCGATCGTCCTTTTTTTATTTCCTCATTGTTCCTTATTATTGATACTTAATCCTCAACCACGCTATCCACAATTTCAATCTCAGTATCTGAGTGCATCGAAATGCCAGGATAACTGTGCCAACTTCCTCCCCCATTTTTTTCGATCGTTGAGCTTTTGATCACAATATTACCGCTGTGATCATTGCTCACAAAAAAGATGGCAGCGCCATAAGCATTCACTTCATTATGATGCATGTCGGTTCCGCAAAGTTGCAAAGTCATCGTATTGCCATCGTTATAAATCGCACCACCACTTCCTCCGCCAGGTGTTCCAGACTGGGCGGGGTTCCCCCCATTGCCAACCGCGCGGTTATATGAAAAGCTCGAATTAATAAGCGACCAACTCACACCAATACTCGAAAGTGCTCCCCCATTTGAAGCCTCATTGGCCAACTCCTCAGAGCCACCAAAAACAGAATTCACCACATAAACGGGTTGACCCTCAAACTGACTAAAAACTCGAATCGCACCACCACCCACATCGGGCCCTTCGGCCTGAGCGACGTTGTTATAAAAGTTTGAATGAAGCACCTTAAAGCGCCCGCCGCGTACCCAGATTGCTCCCCCACCTTCGTACTCGTGTTCATTTTTTGCGTTGCCATTAATAAAGGTCAGATTTTGCACCGTGAGTCGAGGATGATCTTGATTTTGACAATGGGGAGTGGTCCACTTTTGATTTTCATCGCAGGTGTTCATATAAAGTATTCTCGACTTACCCATGCCATCGAGAATTATCTTGTCGGCCCCATCAATGACAATCTCAGGGCCTTTATCGTTAAACACCTTGGCGGGCTCGTCTAATAAGATCGTATGAACATCCTCGCCGCAATTAAAGGTGATGATTCCCCCTTGGGTCACCGCTTCTCTAAAAGCCTCGGCTGTGCAACTTTCTGGGCTTCCATCGCCAACCACCTGATCGGGGTTAGAAACATCGGCTAACTGGGCATCATCAGGAATAGCGCATAACCCATTTTCGACTTTAAGCTCTGGGATATCACTTGGGTTAATGGTGTTGTTTTGATTTAGACCTGAATCACTGTTGCTACAGCTGAGAAGCAAGAAGATGGTTGGGAGCAAGATGATGGTATTTAATTTCTTCATACCTTGAATCTATGTAATTAAAAAGGGATAAGGGGCAATTAGCGGTTTAATCCATACGCCTTATCGGTGCGTTGTTTTTTCTTAACATGCCATCGTCCGTCATTTCCAGTCCCCGCCTGTGCGGGGGTGACTGGCGGGAATCTAGGGTGTAAAAAATAGACCAAATTTGGGACAAATAAGGTACATTTTAATTAGAGGTACATTATGAAAATTTCACTTGGCTCTGACATAGATGCTTTATCAAATATCAAAAGTCGCATTCCTGAGGTTTTTGAAGAGACCGCTGC
>JBNKYI010000005.1:0-19553 GCA_050300815.1 Fibrobacterales bacterium | reverse complement strand
AGTTCAGCCCCGGCCGGCAACCACCAGCCCGGTGCAGTGCTCTGGTTGACGTCTTTATTCTAAGCGAGTTCCGTCTAAAACGCATAATGTGGACTTTTTGTGTAGTCTGCGCGGAACCAAATAAAAAGAATCATCCACTTGATACACTCCTCTAAAGAAAGCTTCTTGTGCAAGCAAAACAACTTGCCCTTTAACTGGCACTAGAGGCAGTGGGTAACCCAAGGAGGTCAATACCTCTGTAGACCAAACCCCTGACGTAACGCAAAGCAAATCAAATTTTTCGTTGTTAAAAGCCCAGCCTTTGCCTTCGCGACTCGGAGTTTCTTCTGTAGGCCAAATTCCTCTAACCCCAAGAGTTTGCATTTTTAACTGAAGCGCCTTGAGCAATTCTCCATTGTGCACCCATTTTTCATCGGGAAAATAAAAGGCCTTTTCATCGGGAAATTGAGGAAAGCCCAAACCGTGTCTTTGCAAATTTTCTCTTGTCAGCATTTCATAATTTTCAGCACCTTCTCTAATAAACTGCTCTTGAGCCTTATTCCACTTTAAGGCATCTGAATAAAAGAGCGTAAAACCTCCGCCTTCTAGTCGAACACGGGGATTGTACTTCTGCAAATCACGAATAAATTGTGGGTAATACTCTCGAATAGATCGAACATAGATCTCGCGAAAGGTCGAATGAAAAATTCGCGCATCTCGATGGACGAGAAGTCCGGTTCCCGAGCCGCTCGCTCCTGCTCCTAAGGCCCTCCGATCAACCAACATCACCTGATGCCCATTTTCAGCAAGCTCTAGACTCAAGGTCGCACCGATAATGCCCGCACCCAAGACAAGAATCTTCATCGCAAAGTGCCTTTAAATTCCTTCAACTTCAGCTCGCATCGATCCCATGCTCCTCGGCATGCGGTGGTCAGGACCAAAGCTGTTGATTTTATCTGCCTTCTGATCGCAGCTTTCTCTGTCTCCATAAAACACAATGGTTCGCCCTGAGAGGTCAACTTCTACCGCACATTTAAAAGCCTGAGTTCGACTGAGACCACACACTTTAGTTAGCATATCAACAACATAATCATAGGTATGATCTTCGTCGTTAAATAAAACCACTTTGTAATGAGCAAGTGCCTGTGTTTCGGTTGCTGTGCTTTCTCGTTGTTGAGGATCTTCTTGAGGATTCATTGTCTAGGCCCCATCAATCTAAACCAGAACCAATCCCACGCCTTATCGGTTTCTAAAGGATGAAACGCAGGAATATTTTCAAAATGTTCTTTGAGAAATTCTGTAATGTGTTGCATGCTCTGCGCCTTGAAGAAACTTTCTCTCGACGAAACAAAGGCCAAGTCACCAAAATAATCTGGAGCCATATAAGCTAATAAGGGATTGAATTCTTCAGATTTCGGTTCCATAACCATTCGCATATAGCGTTCAAAAAAGGAATCCACTAATCCCTTATTCTCTAATTCGTGCTCTCCCATCAATTTTTCAAAGAGACCCGTATTTTCACCCTTCTTCAACATTTGTATAAAGGAGGGCAGAAGTACATCTTCTATGGATGCCGCTAGCTGAAGAAGCTCTCGACTGCTCATTTTTTTTAAGTCTTCTACCGATTGAAACCTTCGCTCAGACAACAAGCCAAAGTGCTTCAACAACAGCTTTTCTAATTCTGCCTGTTCCATTACATTCGCTTTCTCACCCACTCGTTGAAGACTTCTCCACGGTGCTTGTAGTTTTGGAACATGCCAAAACTGGCACATGCAGGAGAAAAGAGCAGTGCTCTTTTTCCCCTAAAGTCTAGCAGTTTTTCAGCGCTTGCAAAAGCCTCTTCAGCACTTTCACCAAAGACCATAGGCACATTCAACTCCTCAAGAGTCAACGCCAGTCTTTCGCGAGTTTGCCCGATCAAGACCACTCCCTTTAACAATTTGTTTTCGGCGAGCGATTTTGCCAGCGGTGCAAAATCTGCGTTTTTTTCACTGCCCCCCAAGATCAAACTAAAGGGATAACTCATACTGTTTACAGCGCCTAAGGTCGCTTCAGGACGAGTCGCATAAGAATCATTGACAAAAATCAATTCTTCTTTTTGCCCCACTTGCTCCATTCGCAGAGGCAAACCAGGCCAGCTCTTGCAACCCTCAACAACTACCGGCACTTCTACTCCGATCTCTAGGGCGATTGCTGCTGCCACGGCTCGATTTTGCATTTGATAGCGCCCCAATCCCAAACAGTCTTCAGGGCAAATCTCTACCCCATCTACACTCAAAAGATCTCCGTTGAGAAGCACCCTTTGATCTGGCAAATGCAAATTCACTTTTTTAGCCTTCGAAGCAGATGCTAAACGAGCGGTTCCTTCAAAATTCCCTAGGTAAAAACAGAAATCACCAGACTCTTGATTTTTGACCAAATTGCCCTTTGAGTTCTGATAGTCTAACGTATTGACATGCCAATCTAAATGTTCAGAGGTAATTTGCAGAAGCCCTGCAAAATGAGGTGAGGTCTTTAAGGTGTATAGCTGAAAGCTCGAAAGCTCCAACACATACCAATCCCGTTTCTCTTCGGTCAGATCCCAAGCTGGCACACCAAAGTTACCTCCCAGACCATAAGAAATCCCAGCCGCCTCAAAAAGATGGGATAAAATAGACACGGTGCTTCCCTTGCCTAAAGTTCCCGTAACACCAATGACTTTTGCTTTTGCAAACTCTAGCATCAGATCAATTTGCCCAGACAACTCGAAATTCAAATCGCCTGCGTATTCTCGCAATCGATTGGGATGAATCCCCGGCGAGCGAATGACAACATCAGCCCCTTGAATCGCCTCTAACCAGCGATCGCCCCAATAGCATTTTTCTTCGGGAAAGTTAAGCCCTGTTTTGCGCTGATCACCAACGCGATAGACCTCAACACCAGACTTTAACAAATGGTTAAATGAACTTAGACCTTCAATTCCCATGCCTAACACAGCAACTTTTTTTCCGGTCAATCGTTTTTTTAACCACTGGTGAAACTCAGTCATCAAAACCTCAAGCTTTCATCAAGGGCAAACCCTTTGCCATGAGGGTGAATCATTGCACCCGCCCAATCTGCACAAACCAGTCGTTGGGTCCATTGTTCTAAATCATTTTTTTCAATTTCTTCAATCGCTTTGAGTCTTTCTACAAAGCCCAAATGAGGTTCTGATGAAAAAGCCCGACGGGTTAAAGAAGTCATCCGATTGGATGTGCTTTCGCGGTGCATCACCATCCCGCCACTTAGCGCACCCTTTGCCCATTCAACCTCTCGATCTTGCCAGCCCTTTTCGGCTAAAATTTTCATCTCTTTATTAAGCAACTCGATCGCTTTTTTCATGCGTTTGGGTTCTGCGGCCATCGACAACGTGAAAAGATTTTCTCGCGCAAAAAAATCTACACCCGTATAAATATTGTAAACCAATCCATGGGCCTCTCGAATGTTTTGAAACAATCGAGAGGACATGCCTTCACCTAACATTTGATGAATCACATTTAACGCGAGTCTATCTTTAAACGATAAATTTTGAAAAGAAGTTCCTATCGCCAAGGTCGACTGATTGAGATCTCTCCCCACCAATTGCGATCCACCTACGCTCGCCGCAATCTCGCGATTGACAGCATCTGCCGAAACTTTAACCCCCAATTTATCCACTACCCATTCGACCAACTGATCGTGATCGACCCGACCCGCTGCAGAAATCACCCAACGTCCTTGAGTTGTTTGCTTCTGCCAATGTTCTAACAGCTGCGAATGCGTTAGTTTTTCTACCGTTTCTAATGATCCGGCAATAGCAAAACCCAAAGGGTTGCCAGGATAAAGTTTCTCGAGCAACAAATCGTAAACCCACTCATCGGGCTGATCGAAATAACCCTGTATTTCTTCGAGAATAACCTCGCGTTCTTTCTCAAAATCCGTTTTCTCTAGTCGAGGCTTAGCGACGAGCTCACATAAGATATCTACGGCGCGATAAAGGTCTCTATGAATCACCTTTGCATAAAAACAAGTGTGTTCGCGAGTTGTATAAGCGTTTAGATAGCCACCCTTTCCCTCAATTTCAGAAACCAGATCTAAGGCGCTATAATGCTCTGTTCCTTTAAACACCATATGTTCAAAATAATGAGAAACTCCATTATTTTCTGTATGTTCATCTCTCGAACCCTGCTCAAGCCAGATGCCTATAGAGACCGATTCATAATCATTTAGGGTCTCGGTGACCACAGTAATTCCGTTGGGAAGATCAGTGCGTTTTTCGTAATTCATAAAATGCAATTTAAAAATTGCAGGGTTAATTCAGAGCATTGTTTTACTTTTACTTACACCTATGAATTTTAAGTCATACTTCTCTTTTTGCCTTCTCATTGTATTCGTTCTTTCCTGCCTTCAAGAAGGAACAAACTCTGCCATAGCTGTTGCTGAAGGAGAGGGGAGAATTCTTCGTTTTTCTCTCAGTCCCTTTGAAGACTCGGTGCAAGTCAACGACTCATTAGCCAGTGTTTCTGTGTATTTATCCGATACGATAAAAGTGGATTCTCTTGTGCCTCAGATTGAATTTTCTGGCCTCGCCTTGAGCCCTAGCCTTCTTTCGCCACAAGATTTCAAAGACACCGTCATTTACCGAATTATCGGTAACAACTACAAAGCGACCAATTACAAAATCATTTCTCACTTTCTCAATTCAGCCAAGCGAATTTCTGAATTTAACATTATTGAGCTCAATCATACCCTCTCTTCTGAAGATCTAAAAGACACTCTCAAAATCGCCCTATCCGATACCTTAAAAAATAAAACCCTAACCTATCACCTCGAGTTTGAAGGGCAAAACATCGACACTCTAGGCAACGATGCAAATACCTTATCCGAAGGTCTTTCTTTTAAAATTTACGCCGAAGATAAGTCGTCAAAAACCATTCCGTTAAAAATTCGCTGGCTAAGTCATCAAAAATTCATATCAAAGCTCGACTTTAGCAATACCAGCGCCGAGGTAAAAATCGACACCCTCTCTCATCGAATTGATATTCAATTTCCCTCAAGTGCCGACCTGAAAAATCTACAACCCCAGTGGGATTTCACTGGCGAAAAAATCGAATTCAAGACTGTTTCTCCCAATTTCTCAGACTCTGTTTACGTTGTTGTGACGGCCGAGGATCAAAGTCAAATTGAATATCTCATTATCAGCCAACAATTCGAAAAATTCCATTCTGAGGCCCCTCTTCTCTTTCTCGGAAACTCCATCACAAAACACCCTCCTGCTCCTGAAATTGGTTGGGATGCCAACTTTGGCATGGCGGCCAGTTCTGAAAAAAATGACTATGTACACGTTTTTATCGATAGCATTCTCTCTCGCACTGGCAACGACAGCCTAAACACTTACATCCAAAATATAGGCGCGTGGGAGCTGGATTTTAATTACCCCCTCTCTTCATTCTCTGCTAGCCAAGGGTTAAATCCCAAACTCATCGTTTTACGCATCGGAGAAAATGTCAGTGACTCGGCAGAGTTACTTGTTAACTATCCTTCTCAATTAAAACGTTTAATCGACTCTTTTGCTGGTGATTCTACCCAAATATTTATCACAGGAAATTTTTGGAGCTCATCTCTTAAGGATTCCCTCCAACAACTAGCCGCTCAGCAAAATCAATGGACCTATATTGATCTCAGCGAAGTTTCAAAAGACAGCTCAAACTATGCTCTTAAGGATTTTGAAAATTACTTCATCTCTATTCACCCTTCAGATAAAGGAATGAAGGCCATCGCCGACGCTTTATTTGCAGAGTTTATCAAAATTTGGGATTGATTTTTTTACGCCTTCTTAAGTTATGAGAG
Organism: Fibrobacterales bacterium; assembly: GCA_050300815.1. Lineage (GTDB taxonomy): Bacteria > Fibrobacterota > Fibrobacteria > Fibrobacterales > CAWVXU01 > JBNKYI01. The sequence continues at coordinate 13,727 of JBNKYI010000005.1, read as the reverse complement.
TCAGAATCGCACTCCATAACTTTTGAGGCTAAAAACAGAACAGGCGATCTCAAAAGAAATCGCCTGTTTTTAAACAAATTAATCTCGATGACTTAGCGGGGATGGATTACTCTACACATTCGCCGGTCAACGTGATGCTCTCTAACCATATTATAAAAAGATACCGTGAACTATAGCTTGCCGTTACATTGGTAACTTTTCCACTTGGACATTTTCCAGCTAGCTCTAAAAGCACGTCATCATTGTTAGATGATGGGATCAAAAGCAAAAAATTCGGATGGGATTTTGTTGCTGTTACCCTCTGACCCGCAGCCTCATAACTTGAAGGCATTGCTACACTTGATGTTGCCGCACAGCCCGCAAGCAACATAGACGCAAGCGCAATAAGAAAAATCATTTTATACATTGTCTCTCCTTGATTATTAAACGAAAGCAACTACCATATTCAATAGTAGCAATTTCGTTCACCAATGTAAAAAAACTTGGCGAAACTTACAACTATTATACATAGGATTTCTCAAAACTTTTGAGGCGACCCATTTATACTTTTTTCAAAAATTCGGTTTTGAGATAAATCGCCGTGCCATTAACCTTGCCTTCAATCAAACCGGGATCATCTCCTAGGTGAATACTGCGAACGACAGTTCCCCGCTTGGCGGTAAAACCTGCGCCTTTGACGTCGAGATCTTTGATCAAGGTCACCGAATCACCTTCAGAAAGTACCGTGCCGTTTGAGTCTTTCACAACAATTCCGCTTTGATTTTCAAACCACGATTCGGCATCTTTACGCACCTCGTCTTCGAGATAAATCTGATCGAATAAATCATTCGACCAGTCTTCACCAATTCTCTTCAGCATGCGATACACTAAAATTTGCACCCCAGGTTCTTGCGTCCAAACCGATGTATTTAGACAAAACCAATGTTTGACATCAATGGTCTCGCCTTGCAACTCATTTGCACATTTTTCACAAACGAGAGCCGCGCGTTCAAGCTTGGCGGGGGGAACATTAAGCGCCGCGATGGCTTTGAGGTTTTCTTTAGATTCGCAGAGTTCACATTGTCCGCCCGAGCGTTCGATCAATTGGGGTTCAAGGGCACTGAGTTGATTTTCGAGTTCTGTCGACATGTTTACCTCGGGTTAAAGAAGGCCCAAAGGTAGTTTTTATTGGGGAAATATCGGGTAGAAGTAAGGGGTGACAGTTTGACCTTAACAAAACATTCGATTCAAAGAATAACTTTTCCCATTCTAGGTTGGCACCTTAATTTGCAGCGGAAGGCCTGGTAGGTCTGGGAAAGAAGTTGGTTCTTGACATGTGGGCTGGCACGTGCCTGGCACACCCCTGGCACGTGCCAGCCCACATATTTGCAAATTTATTTCTTCCAAATTCAAATCCCCACCAAAAATCAAAAAAGCCGCCTCTGTGTATACAGAGACAGCTTTAAAAAAAAGAACTAAGAATTAATTCTAAGACTCTTGAGATGCTGCTTGGGGTTTTTCAAGCAAAGCTCTCATGCTCAACTTAACTTTACCCTTTGGATCAATGCCAATGCATTTCACCTGAACTTCTTCACCAAGAGCCAAAACGTCTTCTACTTTATCAATGCGCTCGTGAGCGATTTCAGAAATATGCACAAGACCTTCTTTGCCAGGTAATACTTCAACGAATGCACCAAATGCGACGATGTTTTTCACTTTGCCTTTATAGACTTTGTCCATTTCGATTTCGGCAGTGATCTCATCAATCATTTCTTTGGCTTTGTCAGAAGCCTTTTTGTTAGGAGCGGCGATGGTGATTGTTCCGCTGTCATCAATCGAAACACTGGTACCAGTGGCCGATTGAATGCCGCGAATCACGTTACCGCCGGGTCCAATCACTTCTTTGATCTTCGCAGGATTGATGCCAAAAGAAAAGATAATTGGAGCATTAGGGCTCAATTCAGTGCGAGACTCAGGGATCGCTTCTGCCATCTTACCGAGAATGTGGTCTCGACCCGCTTTGGCTTGAGTCAAGGCTTTCATCATCAATTCTTTAGAAATACCGCGGATTTTGATATCCATTTGAAAGGCGGTAATCCCTTCTTTGGTACCTGTCACTTTAAAGTCCATATCACCGAGGTGATCTTCTGTGCCGGTAATATCAGAAAGAATTTGTACGCGATCACCTTCAGAAATCAATCCCATGGCAATACCCGCAACAGCGTCCTTAATGGGCACACCCGCGTCCATCAAGCTCAAAGCGCCGCCGCATACTGAAGCCATTGACGATGATCCATTTGATTCTAAAATCTCAGACACGATGCGAATGGTATAAGGAAAATCTTCGGGGTGAGGAAGCACTGCATTCAATGAACGCTCGGCCAAATGACCGTGGCCAATTTCACGACGAGAGATTGATCCCACGCGTTTCACTTCACCTACAGAGAACGGAGGGAAGTTGTAATGCAACATGTAAGATTTTGTCACTTCACCATAAAGGCTATCAATGCGTTGTTCATCTGATTTAGAACCCAGAGTTACAGCAACTAATGATTGGGTTTCACCGCGTTGGAACAAGGCCGAGCCGTGTGCTGAGGGCAAAACACCCAATTGAATTTCAATCGGACGAATATCTGTGGTTCCGCGACCATCGATGCGAAGGCCTTCGTCTAAGATCATGTTACGCATTTCGAGGCGTTCGATGTCTTTGAAGTAGGTTTTAATTTCACCTTTGCGCTCAGCGACAAACTCTTCCCCTTTAGATTCCGTCAAAGTTTCAATCAACTCCTTCAACATCACGTCCATTGCAGGATAGTGTTGAGTTTTAACCATTGGGATATGAAAAGTCTCTTGAAGTTTTGATTTCACCAAACCTTCGATCTCAGCATAGAGCTCTTTATCCGTATGATCTTCGGGAGCTGGGATTTTAGTCGGATTGATTTGATCAATCAATTCTTGTTGAGCAATACAAAGTTTTTTAACGGCTTCGTGGCCTACAGCGATGGCTTCGACAACTTCTTCTTCAGAAACTTCAAAGGCTCCCCCTTCGACCATAGTCACAGATTCAGCAGTTCCCGCAAGAACCATTTCTAAATCGGCATCTAATGTTTCTTCGTGAGTCGGATTGACAATGTACTTATCGTCAATTTTGACCACGCGTACAGCGGCTACCTGTTGTTCAAAAGGAAGATCAGAAAGACCTACTGAAAGAGATGCGGCACTTACACCCAACACATCGGGGGGAAGTTGGCTATCTGCAGAAACGACGTTAACAATAACCTGAACCTCGCGAGTGAAATTCTCGGGAAACATCGGACGAAGAGGGCGGTCAATCAGACGAGCAGTCAGCACCTCCGCATCACTGGGTTTGGCTTCGCGCTTAATATATCCGCCGGGAATTTTGCCGGCAGCATAAGCCTTTTCGCGATATTCAACAGTCAGTGGGAAAAAATCAGCGGGCGTATCTGCCCCATAACACATGGTGCCTAACACCATTGAATTGTTCATTTGAACAACAGCAGACCCCTTGGCCTGCTTTGCCATACGTCCGGTTTCTAGACGTACAACTTTACCTTCGGCAATTTCGACGGTTTTTTCAATTTTATTCAGTAACATTCCGTTCCTTCTAAAAAGGTTTAATAGAGGTTCGGAAAAGAAACGAAAAAGCTTGCGGTTATTTCCGCAAGCCCAGTTCACCAATCAAAGAACGGTATCCGTTTAGATTCGTATTCGCCAAATAATTAAGCAATTTACGGCGTTTAGCTACCAACATAACAAGTCCACGAGTTGAGTGCTTGTCTTTTTTGTTGATTTTAACGTGCTCTGTTAAGTTACGGATTCTTTCAGTCAACAAAGCGACCTGCACCTTAACGTTACCAGTGTCTTTTTCGTTTTCACCGAATTGACCAATCAATTCGACTTTCTTTTCCTTAGTGATAGTAGGCATTTTACTCCTCATGGCTAACTATAACTGTAGACCTATTCTACAGTCAGACTTCTTAGTCCTTCAGTTAAGCCGAAGCTGATGGTTTAACAAAGACTCAATAGTAGTTAAGGCCCCTCTTATTTGCAATTGCTTTTTGGGGATTTAACGCCCACCCTCTTGACCCACGAACAATTTCGATCCATTTTTTCGCCACGCCACAACATCTTGAGCAATTTGTCTCTGCAACATTGCACTCTCAACAAAAGCCCGGCTATTGCGAATTTTTTTTAGAAGACAAAACCTAAGTGCCTTGCCATAGAGATTTTCGTTGAAGTCTAATAGATGCACCTCAATTCTAGGAAAATCATCTGCGTCAAAGCTCGGGCGAGCTCCGAGGTTTGCCACCGCTAGATAACCCGTGCCATTCCAGTGCACATATCCCCCGTAGACCCCATCAGGGGGAATCATTTTTTCGGGGTGGTCGACTTTAAGATTGGCTGTAGGAAAACCCAGCGTGCGCCCTCGACGATCTCCTTCAACCACTAAGCCCTCTAAGCCATAATCATAACCGAGCAATTCATTGGCCAGTTCCACATCCCCTCTTTGAATGGCTTCGCGAATTTCTGTCGAACTGATCACCCGATCTCCCGAACGATTCAAATCGACGTCCACACATTCTATAAAAGGAAAGCACTCTCCCCGGCGTCCCCCACTTCCATAGCGATGATTCGCGCCGCGCACCCAAACTTTAGCACCCAGCTTTTCTACCAAAATTTCTCGAGCATATTCTTCGGCCGACATCTTTTGCAAGCGCGAATCAAAGGGCAGCACCACTAAATCCAGATCGTATTTTATTTTAAAACGCTGAGTTTTTTCAGCGAGAGTTGTGAGCAAGGGCACCGCAATCCCCTTCACGACTTTGCGAGTATGAGGTTCAAAACTAACCACCAAGGGAGTGAGCGACTTTTCGGCAGCAACTTCTCGCAACTTTTCAATCAAGCGGATGTGCCCTCGATGCACTCCGTCAAAATTCCCGGTAATCACTGCGCAAGCTTCGCGTCGATAGGCACTCTCACTCATCAAAAACCGCCCGAGGTTGCAACCATTCTTCGTCTCGAACGACTGCCATAGCGACCAAGCGATTTTCAAAGGTCAAAAAAGCGGGATCTGCAGATTTGAGGTTACCTAAATCAAAGTCATCCACCTTGTTTCCGTGTCTAACTTTTTTCCACTGCTCCGCATTTATTTCAAAACGCGGCCAGTCTAAAACCTCTAAAGGAGAAATCAGGTGAGCGAGCAATTCTTCACCATTCCAAAGATGAGCCTGTTCAAGCTTTAATTTCCCGACCTGTAAACGGCGAATTTTCGAAACACAAGCGGGCACGCCCAAGACTTTCCCGATGTCTCGTCCCAAAGATCTCACATAAGTTCCCTTAGAAACATGCGCTTCGAGGGCAAAGGTATTTCCCCTCTGCCAATCGCCACTTTTTTCGAGACGATAAATTTTTACCTGACGCGATTTCAATTTGACCTCTTGCCCCTTCATCGCTAAATCAGAGGCTCTTTGTCCGTTAATTTTAATCGCTGACATCATCGGGGGCGTTTGCTCAATCTCTCCTCTAAAATGAGCAAGTACCGCTTCTATTTCTTCGGGATCGAAATGACATTCTCTCTCTTCGAGAACTTCGCCAGAATACTCACCCGTAAACGTAGCCCGTCCCAAGTGAAGGTTAAAGCGATAGACTTTATCTTGTGATTCCAGATACTGCAAAAGGCGAGTTGCCCCTCCCACAGCAGCAATCACTAATCCTGTCGCTTCGCTGTCTAGAGTTCCCGCATGCCCCACCCTAATCCCTTTGCTCAATTGCTTTTTGAGCGGACTCAAGGTTTTGAAGGTCGTCGGACCCGCTTCTTTTTCTAATAGAATAAAACCGCAGGGAGCTATAGCTCTCCCCCTTCTTTTGTACGGATTTTATTTAAAAGCACTTCAATATGGTCGCTGTGATCTAAGTTGAGATCGTGAACAAATCGAATTTCGGGCATCGCGCGGACGTGCAAGCGCTTCGCCAATTGGCTGCGCACATGTCCTGCCGAACGCTCTAGAGCAATTAAAGCCCCTTTGCGATCTTTTTCTTCACCCATAATACTCACGTAAACTTTGGCCACAGCGAGTTCTTGATCGACTTCAACTCGCGAAACGGTGGCAAAACCAATGCGCGGATCTCGCATCTCGAGAAGCAGGATGTTACCTACTTCTCGCGAGATCTGCACAGCCAGTCTTTCAGAGCGTTTGCCCATTACTCATCCTCAAGGTCTTTAAGGGTTCTTTGAACCTCAATCACTTTGAAGAAAGCTAGGGTATCACCCTCTTTCATGCCCTCGAATCCACTGATTCCGATACCGCACTCTTGGCCTGCTTTTACCTGAGAAGCATCGTCTTGATGGCGTTTAAGAGAAGAGACTTTACCCGTTCCGATCTCAACACCATTGCGATAGATACGCATTTGCGACTCGCGGTCAACGGTTCCGGTGGTTACTAAGCTACCTGCAATCCAACCCACTTTTGTGATTTTGAATAATTGCAGAATTTCAGCTTCACCCACCACTTCTTCTTTAAATGCAGGTTTGAGCATTCCTTCAACCACACCGCGAAATTCTTCGATAATTTCGTAGATAATACGGTACTGTTTAAGCTCGACACCTTCTTTTTCGGCCAAATCCCTCACCGCCGGAGCAGGGAGCAAATGGAACGCGACAATAATCGCATCTGAAGCCGAAGCCAACATGACGTCAGATTCGTTGATGTTACCCACCGCTTTGCGGATCACATTGACTTTAACTTCTTTGTTCGAAATTTTTTCTAGCTCATTTGAAATCGCTTCAGCTGAACCGTCCACGTCTGCTTTGACAATCACGTTCAATTCGGTGTAACTGCCCGCTTTGACTCGATCGTAAAGTTGATCAAGGGTCATGTGACGACGCGCGCGCAATTCGCGTTCTTTAGCCGCTATACTGCGTTTATTTGCAATTTCTCGAGCCGAGCGTTCATCTTCAAATACAGTGAACTTGTCTCCTGAGAAAGGAGCACCTTCGAGACCCATAATTTGGCAGGGATAGCCCGGAGGCGCTTCTTCGATGCGCTCACCCGTCGTGCTGGCCAAGGCCCGCACTTTACCCGCGTAAATTCCCGAAACAAAGTTATCACCTACGCGAAGAGTTCCGGTTTGTATCAATACCGTAGCCACCGCACCTTTACCCTTATCGAGTTTAGATTCGATAACTGTACCTTTGGCATGTGCCGTTGGATTGGCCCGCAACTGAAGAATTTCAGTTTCTAAAGCGAGAGTTTCGAGAAGCTGATCCATTCCTTGACCCGTCTTCGCAGAAACTTCGATACAAGACACATTTCCACCCCATTGCTCGACTTCAACACCGTGTTCAGCAAGTTGGGCTCGGATTTTATCGGGGTTTGCGGTTTCGCGATCGCATTTGTTAATCGCGACGACAATGGGAACTTTCGCCGCATGAGCATGTTCAATCGATTCGATGGTTTGCGGCATGACTCGGTCATCAGCAGCGACAACAAGAACGACAACATCTGTCACTTGCGACCCGCGAGCCCGCATGGCAGTAAAGGCTTCGTGCCCCGGAGTGTCTAAGAAAGTCACTTCGCCCTGAGGAGTTTTAACCACATAAGCTCCGACGTGCTGAGTGATTCCCCCAGCTTCAGAAGCAGCGACCCGCTCTGAACGCACCCAATCGAGGAGTGAGGTTTTACCGTGGTCAACGTGACCCATCACAGTAACTACAGGAGGACGAGAAGCAAAGCTCGCTTCATTTTCTTCGGTTTCAACTTCTTCGACTTCCTCATCGTATTCTTCCATCAATTCGGTATCAAAACCGAATTCGTCAGCGACAAGCTGAATGGTCTCGAAATCAATTCGATGGTTAATCGTAACCATCATGCCCAATTCCATACATTTAGCCATCACTTGGTTTGGCATCACATTCATCAAACCTGCCAACTCGTTCAACGTGACAAAGTCTGAAACCTTGAGATGTCTTCTTTCGGTCTGCTCTTCGCCTTCAGCTTGTTCTTTGCGATATACTTTTTTCGTCGGGTTTTTAGACAAAGCAGCCATCACACGACTGACCTTTTGGCGAACATTAATTTGCTTTTCAGGAAGGACTTTCTCGAATTTCTTTTTCTTTTTGCCTTTGTCTTGCTTTCCACCTAAACGCGTATTTTCTTTGATGGGTGCAGGGCCTTGTCCTGGAACGGCTCCAGCAGCCGTCGATTGATTAAAGGCATTTGCCATCGCATTATTGCGCGGCGGACGGCGATCATTTTGACCCCCAGGTGAACGTTGCGCCCCTCCCGCTTGACCGGGTCCAGACTGTCCACCACGCGAGCCAGGCCCACCGGGACCGCGATTGTTATTTCCCCCTGAAGTCGCTGTCGAGAAAGTTCCCGTATAGCCTTTGCCTTCACCACCGCGACCACCGCGATTATTGTTGTTGTTATTCCCGCGATAATTGGGATTATTCCCGCGTTGTGGACGCCCATTATTACCCGCGTATTTCGCAATGCGGTCAGCCATCTCTTGAGTAGGCGCTTCAACCTTAACCTTGAGTTCTTGTTTTTTGTCAGACATTACCGCATCTTTGCTGATCACGGCACTCGACAAAGAGTCATCTGCATTCGCTTCTTTTTTTGCTTGAACTTCAGGAGCCGCTTTTGCCTGAGCAACTGATTTGGCCTCGACTTCTTGTTTCGTTTCTTCCATTTTAGGAGAAGGCCCTTTAGCTCCTTCACTCTCTTCTTTAAACAAGCTTTTCGTAGCTTGTTTAATGTCTTTTTTAGACGTATCTTGAGCAGGAGTCCCCTCTGCCTTCGCTTCAACCTTATCGGGTTTAGCTTCTGTCGAAGAGCCAAAAATCTCAGCTTTGCGATCGGCGCGATTGACCTTTTTGCGCTCGCCCGCTTTTTTCAAAGAAATTGTGGCTCCCATCAATTTTTTGCTACCGGATTCCTCTTTGTCCTCGTCACTTTCGGGTTTGGAATTGCGTTTAACTCCCCCCGCGACAGGTTTGGCGGCCGGCTTAGACTGTTTTTTCTGACGAAGAGCTTCGAGCTCGCTTTTCACTTTTGTGAGAGCTTTGGGATCAACCGAAGAGAAAGGACTTTGCACGTTAAATCCTGCATCGTTCAACACTCTAACCAATTCGTCAGCGGAAATGCCCGCTTCTTTGGCCAAACTCATAACTTTTTTCTTAGCAACTATTGCCATGGATTCCTTCCGTTAGTCTTTTCTTCTCGCCGGGTTTTCTCTACACTCTAGCCCTCATCTTTAAAGAGAGAATTCAATTCTGAGAATTTATCGGCTTTGTTAATAGCCGCTTCTCTCTCTTCTTCAGAAAGTAGAGGGTCGCGATCTCTGGGCGAGAGAATTTCATTCACTTCTTCTTCTGATTTTTCAGCAAATTCAGATTCGGTGTAAAGATCGAGACTTCGGTTTAATAATTGGTTACACAATTTAAGGTTTTGTCGATTCTTGCCAATGGCCTGACTGATTTCATCGTCCGATAAAATCACCACGACTCGACGAGTCCCTTCAACTTCAACAATTCGACGGGGTTCAATAGGATCAAGTGTACGACGCAAAAGTGTGCTAAACTCTGACGCATACTCTACAATGTCTATACGTTCGTTAGAAAGTTCGCGCACAATGGCTTGAACCCTATTCCCTTTCATTCCCACACAAGCGCCAACAGGGTCGACCTTTTCATCATGAGAATAAACAGAAATCTTTGCTCTGTAGCCAGGGTCTCTCGCCACTGAGCGAATTTCAACAATTCCATCGTAAATTTCTGGACATTCAATTTTAAATAACTCAGCCAAAAAGCGGTTATCTGCACGCGACAGCACCACTTGGGCACCTTTTGCCGAATCCGAAACATTCGCAATAATCGCGCGAATCGCATCGCCTTGGCGATAACGCTCTTTGCGAATCTGTTCGCGAGCGGGTAAGATGGCTTCTGTTTGACCGAGTTTAACCAAGATATTCCCACGATCCACTTGCTGAACCTCGCCACTGACGATCGTGCCGATGCGACCTTCGTAATCATCCATAATGCGTTTGCGTTCAGACTCGCGAATTTTCTGCATCAGTATTTGTTTCGCCGTTTGAATCGCCATACGACCAAAGCCATCAATGGGGATCGCAATTTCTAACAAGTCGCCAATTTCAACTTCTTCGTTGTAGTCAAGAGCCTCGTCGAGAAGCATAAAGCCCTCGTCAAACTTTGCCACTTCTTCAGCGGTCGCATCTTCGGGGTAATCGGGATAGTCATCGACAACTTCAACAGAAAGCGTCACAGAAATATCGTGATTTTCTTCATCAATATCCACCTCGAAGCGTTTGTGAATGCCGGTGTACTTGCGAGCTGCTGTAATCAAGGCCTCTTTGAGGGAGTCCACAATAATTTCAGCGCCGATATGCTTGTCTTTAGCAACCTGCTTTAAACTTTCGAATAGTTCTGGCTGTAGTTTTTTCATAGGGGTTCTCTTTAGTATTTAAGCTCTATCTTAGCTGACAGCATCTCATCGTATCTCAAAGTCATTTCTTTTCCTTCGAGCTCGAGAGTCACCTTTTCTTCGTCTGCACTCACGATGTCAGCAATAATTTTTCTTCCTAATACACTGGGATCTTTGAGTTGTATTTTAACTCCTCGTCCCAGATTTCTTTCAAAATCTCTTTTATTTTTTAGCGGTCTATCTAATCCTGGAGAAGACACCTCAAGGTGATAAGCAAAGGGAATTAGATCTTCAAGATCAAAGGTATTTCCCAAATCTCGGCTCAATCGACTGCAATCGTCGATGTTGACGCCACCTTCTTTATCGACGAATACTCTCAAAACGGGTTTTTTACCCGCTTCAAATAAATCAAGCTCTACCAACTCAAGTTGGTGATCCAACACGACTTTTTCCACTACGGGCATTAATTTACTTTTGAGTTCCACCAGTCGACCGCGTCCAAAGGATAAAAACCAACCCACTTTTGCGGGTTAGGTGCCAAAGTTAAATAAAGACCTGCGTTATTACAAGTTCCGCCCCTTGTCCAATTTTCAAAAGAGACTATTTTCTGGCCGGAGGTATTATGTCTTACGTCTTATTATTTGCAGCCAGCGGCATTTTTTATTTCTTGGCTTGGCGCCAATGGAAAAAGAATTGGAATGAACTCAAAAAGCGCAACGCCTCTGAAGAAAGCGCCTATAAACGAGTGCTCAACTACCCCTACCACCTCATTTGGCCGGGTTACCTTTGGGTTTTCGCCACGGGCCTTATTCTAAACAATCTAGTCATATCGCCCTAAATCTTTGATTTTTAAAGCTTTTGTTTAGACCTATTTTTTTTATAAACTGACCTAAGCCCCAACATAAATCAACGCGGTTGCCTGAGCCGCGATGCCTTCTTCGCGCCCCGTAAAACCCAACTTTTCTGTGGTTGTCCCTTTGATGCCAATCTGTTCGGGATCAATTCCCAAAACTTTGGCCATCTTTTCTCGCATTGCCTCGCGGTGAGGATTGATTTTGGGCCGTTCACACATCACCACACTGTCGATATTTCCAATGCTCATTTGTCGATCTCGCAAAGCTTTCACCACAAAACTTAGGATATCCATCGAATCCATTCCCTTGTTCGCTGGATCAGTGTCTTTAAAAAAGATTCCTATGTCAGACATTCCCGCAGCGCCCAAGAGCGCATCTGCAATCGCATGAGCCAATACATCTGCATCGCTGTGCCCCAACAATCCTTTTTCATGGGGAATTTCAATTCCCCCAATGATGCATTTTCTGCCTTCAACTAACCGATGAACGTCAAATCCCGTTCCTATACGTATCTTCATTCGTCTTCCTCTAACCATTTTTCAAATTGCTTTACATCTTCGGGATGCGTTAATTTGTTGTTGCGTTCTTCGCCTTTAACCACACACACCTCATGCCCCATCGATCTCATTAATCCCGCTTCATCTGTGGGGTGATACCCCGTGGGCATGTTTTCATAGGCCTTTAGCAAATCTTCTCGACAAAAGCACTGAGGGGTCTGTGCCAACCAAATTTCATTTCTATCTAAGGTGCTAACCACTTGATTATTGCGAACAACCTGCACTGTATCGACAACGGGCTTAGCCACTAAGCAAGCTCTTTTCTCTTTTAAGCAGTCGATGCAATTTGAAATGATCTGTTGCGACACCAAAGGGCGCGCGACATCGTGAATCAAGAGCCCCTCAAAATCTGCACTCAACGCTTCAACCGCATTTCTCACACTTTGCCAGCGCTCAGCCCCACCGACGACAATCTGCACTCCAAAAGGTTTTAACTGTTCTTCGAAGTAGCTCAACCAATCTTGCGGACAAGCCACAATCACATGATCGACTTTTGGGTGCCTCACAAAGGCGCCCACCGCTCTCACCAAAAGGGTTTCTCCCGCCAATTCGAGAAGTTGCTTAGGTTTATCAAGCCCCATGCGGGTGCCCAACCCACCTGCAGGTAGCACGGCTGCAAATTTCATTTCAAGTCACACCCTTCGTTTTAACCTTTCAAAAATAACTTGTTTCTCTTGCAAGATCTAAAGGACAACCCCAAAAATCCACTCCTCTGCAAACACCCTCTAACACTTTGCGATCCTTCATCATGAAAAGCTTGGTTTACAAACCGTAAACATCACTTTCCATTCTTCACCTCGCTTGGTTATTGAAAGTTTTCTACGGATAAAGCAATTTTTAGAGGTGCCCTAAGTTTGGTCGACATTCAACTTTCAGAAAACCCATTATGCCGCGATCTCGTCTTTTTTCGATGCCCACATCTCCCACTTTTGATTGGTCTGATCCTCACAGCGGATTGCTCGTTGAATGCAAAAAAAAAGTGCCCGTGATAGGTATCCATTGGGGAGGAAGTTTTCAACCCAAGGGGTTTTCTCCTGTTGAACAACAATGGCCAGGAGCTGAGTTAATTGAGTCGCTGCCCGTGCGAGTGCAATGTCACCTCGCCCCTCTACCCCCCAATACCCCTCCGCAAAGCGCCCTTGCCAAAGCCCATCTCAGACTGACTCAAAAAAATTCAGAACACCTGTTTGAGTTGATCAAATCTTTTATTGATCTCTTTGGAGAAGTTCTTATTCAGCATTGGCAATGCCACAACAACAATTCCATCCAACTCATCGGCAATGCTTCAGCTCACCAAAAAGGCTACTTAAAAATCTGGCGCGAAAAACTTCAAAGCCTCCCCCACTTTGAAGAAGCAGATGTCTTGTGGGATCTCGCTAAAAATCAAAAGCATCACCGACCCGCATGGTTCCCCGAAAGTCTATGGGAAAGTCCTCAAGTTCATTTTTTGCAAACCACTTTTGCTCCCACATTTTTTGATAACGAAACCCTTCGGTCTTATCCCCGTCTGGTTCGCACACTGAGAACTCAACTGACCTCTAAATCACTCGAAATGGGGCTAAGGGCTTTTCGCCCCATCGGATTTAAAAAGAAGTCTGATTTTTTACCGCATCTCGCCTCACAGACCATCCGCAAAATTGACCTTGCACTCTTTCAAGACACTAAAGGCTTTGAACTCCTCGCGTCTATACACCCCATTAACTTGCAAGGCGAGCGCAAAAAGTTTTTTAAAAAACAAGGAGAGTACGAACCTCAATTCAGCTATCGCCCATTGCAGATAGACCCATTTTTAGTGAAGAGAAAACTTTATAACTTGCCTATCGAAAAAATTCGCGACATCCATTTTTTCCATTTGTTTGAGTCTGTCATTAGAG
>JBNKYI010000004.1:0-20107 GCA_050300815.1 Fibrobacterales bacterium | reverse complement strand
CATAGAAGGTGCATGGAAAATGATCCTGGACGAAAGATCATTTCCTTTGCCCAAAAGTATTTTTAAGGTATCGTATTGATACACCCCATTGTTGCCGTGAATTTTTGTTTCTATCCATACCGTGTCAGCATAAGTATTGCGAATATAGGCAATTGCATTTGCTGAATAATTATAGGTTGAAACGCAATAGCTTGAGTAAATGCTATAGGCGACACAGGCTTTAGCTCCTTTGACAACTTTTAAGGAGTAACGATCATAACCATTGTAATAATCGGCTAAGTCAAAGAGGTAACTTTCGTCTGAGTATTCGATAAAACTGTAGGGCTTTATCGCGTTCACACCATCAGAATGATTTGTCGAGTCGGCAGTTAAAAAGATGCGATCACTGATGGTTCCAAAACCATTACTCGCAGTGACCACAAGAGTGTCGGTGCCCACTGTACTGTCTATTTTGCTATAGAATAGAGTATCGTTGACTAGCTGGACATCGATAAATTTGCCCGTTTGATTAATCTCAAAGCTTAGAGGCTGAGTTCCGTCAAAAGAATCTTTTAGTTTGATGGTGTGCACTAAAGTATCTGACACGATTTTGTCTGAGATTTGACCGATCATAAATGGAGCGGTTTTTGAGTAATCAAAGACGATAGTGAAGGTATCGATGATTTCGTGATTTGAATTGGTTATCGTTGCAATTACCTCAACCGTATCCCCTGTCGAATACCCAATTTTGAAAGACTGCATAGGATCTAAATAAAAGTCATTTGAGCAATCTGAATTACCTAGTGTATAAAGACAGAGGTCTTTATTTGAGTCACTTAGCTTGAGATTTACTTCACCATAATTACTGTAATATTTATTGAGATCAAGTGAGTATCGCAAAGATTTGTCCCAATTGAAGTCTTCGATGGGTTGGGTCTGAACGAGGGGCAAAGAGCCATCGATGAAGTTTACGAGAACAGTATCACTGACTGATCCCCAATCATCGCTCGCGGTAACGATAAGGGTCTCTTGACCGACACTGTCGGCCTTGAGATAAAGGTCTGTGCTCTGATTTTCTATTAAACTACACAGCCCTTTCAGACAGTCGACTTTGTAAGTAAAGGGGCCTGTTCCCGTAAAACCAGCGGCAGAAAAGATTTTATCGGTGTAGCCGATATCGATGGTGAGGTCAGGCAAAGGATAGCTTAGAGTTACAAGATTGGGTTCTAAAATGCTCACCGTGAAAGTATCGATAAAACTGCCGTAGGCATTGCTAGCATGGATAAGGAGTGTGTCGTTGCCATAGGCTTTATAGACACTATCAATTTGAATTCGACGGTTGCTATTAATTGAAGGCTTAACGATACCTTTGAGTGATTCGATAGAGTAGGTGATCGTGTCACTTCCTTGAATATACCATTCAACGGGATAACTATAGGTATATGAGCTGAATCCGAAATTTCTCGAAAGAGGGTAGATGTTTGCTTGGGCAAAAGGCGCCTTTTTTTGCCATCCCATAGATAACGTTACAGTGTCGGCAATGTATTGACTGCTGCCAAGGCCATAGGCACGCACTTCGATTTTTAAAGTATCGGTTTTAAAACTTTCAAAAAAGAGAGTGGCTGTGCCTGATGAGTAGTATCCAGAAGAAAAACAGTTACTCAGCGGATAAGAGGTCGATGCTGAGCTGTTCATGCAGATATCTGAGCTATTCAAAAAGTAGGTTCTAAAAGATCCCGCGTTTTCAAAGTAATCGGCATAGTGCAGACTGAGTCGCGAGCCATCAATATTTTGGTCGGGTATGTTTTGAATTTGCGATATAGGAGTTTGGCGATTGATGACCATCGCATGTTGAACTGAACCATAAGCATTGGTAGCGGTCAAGGTTAAGGTGTCAATGCCCGAAGTGTTATAAACGCTATCGATGAGAAGGTAACCCGTTGAGTTGATCGAAGCTTTGGTGATGCCTTGGCTAGAGGCAAAAGAATACTCGATAGGTGAGCTGCCTTTAATGATTGCGGTGGGTTTAAACCAAGTGTAGTGATTTTGTTCAAAACCTAGAGTGAGGGTTTTATAGCTTGTCGAAGCGATAAAAGGGGCCGTTTCGAAGTATCCTGTAATGAGTTGAAAGGTGTCTTTGATACTGGCGTTATTGGTGTAGGCTTTAATTTCGATGTCAAGAGTATCTGACTTTGCTTCGCCCATATAAAGGGTTTCTGAATAAGAGACGGTGTAACTGTTTCCGCTTTGGCAAATTAGGCTGCGATAGTCATCCATACAGATGTATTTGTTGTCGAGCGGGGTTGCTGTGAAACTCGTCGCATTATCAAAATATTGGCTGAGTTTAATATTGAAGGTATCGGCATTGGCGATAAAATCGGGAATTTTTTGAGTTTGTACCAAGGGGGGAGTGATGGTGACCGCTAAGGTGTCTGCAAGGGTGCCATAGGCATTGGTTGCGGTAAAAAACAAGGTGTCGGTGCCGAATAGCCCATAGAGGCTGTCGACCACGAGGTCGTTGTTGTAAGTAATAGAAGGCTTCAACAAGTTGTTTTTTGAACTCACAGCATATTTGATGGGAGCGCTGCCATAGATATTGTTGTCAAAGTTGTTTCGCAAGTAACTTCTGAACTGGCCAAATTCGACAGTATAGTTTTTGGATGGTCTAGAGGCATAATAGGGAATCACTTCGTTTAAGCCTGTGATCAGTTGAAAGGTGTCTTTCACTATTTGAGCGCTATATTCGGCGATGACCTCTAACAAGAGGGTGTCGATGGTGGTCATTTTGTGATAAAGGGTTTCATTGCTTGAAAATTGATAACCCGAGCCACCACAGCTTTGTACGTATTGGTAATCATCTAAGCAGATGGTCTTGCCGTTGATTTCGTTAACCGTATATATTGAGGCATTTTGAAAATAATCACTGAGTTTGAGTGAGTAGATTGGGAGATTGGGTGTAGCATCGGGAATGGGCTGAATCAATGAAAGTTTAGTGGTATCTATATAGACTGGCGTAATATTGATGGGAAGTGCAAAGGTGTTTGCACCATAAGCATTGCTGGCTAGAATTTTAAGGGTGTCACTTCCTACCGCTTGGGCAAGACTATCGGCGATGAGCATGTTTCCGTTGAGTCTTGGATAGACCCAATTGTTGACAGTGCTGAGGGCAAAAGAAAGGCTGTCGCTTCCTGTAATGTAACTCTTAAGGTTGTTTACCAAGGTGATTTGGGTTGCCCCAGAATCGAGATTGACTGTATTAAAGTCTTGCAGTGCAAAAGGAGCAAAGCCACTGGCTCCTGTAAAGAGTTGTAGAGTGTCTGCAATCGACGAGGTGCCGCCTTGGGCTTTAATTTCGAGGGTTAAGGTGTCGACATTGTAGCTTTTGACATAGAGAGATTCTCCCAGCGATAAAGAATAGGTGCCATTTGTACATAAACTCACTGCCGGGATATCGTCAAAGCAGACGGCTTTGCCATTAATTTCTTTGGCGATGTAGCTGGTGGCGTGGGCAAAGTGGTTGTCGAGAGAGATGGCGGTTATTGCTTCGGTCGATTGAATATCGGCATAAGGAGTTGTTAAGGCCACAGCGGGGGCGACGTTTACGGTAACTTGGGTTGAGAAACTGCCGTAGGGGTTGGTGGCTGTGATCGTGAGGGTATCGATGCCCGATTGGTTGAAAACACTGTCGACTGAGACCAAGTTGGCCGCACTGATTTTGGGAATAACGATAGAATCGCTGGCAACGATGGTATAGATAATGCTATCTGTACCTGAGATATATCCGTCGAGATCAAATAAGCTGAAGTTGGCATCTCCATAGGTGATGGGATATTCGGTTTTGGGAAAGTCTTTGCTTAAAAAAGGTGCGGTTTTTTGAAAACCTGTGATGAGGGTAAAGGTATCTACGACAGATTGAGCTGTATTAATACCTTGAACTCGTATGACCATGGTGTCATTTTGTGCCTTGGTGATATACAGGCTTTCAGTTGCGCTCAGGGTGTAACCATTGCCAGAACATGCCGTTCCTGGATCGTCGTTAAAGCAAGCCGAAGTGGCTCCTGAGCTGGCGCTTACAAGATAGGCTCTAAAACTCGAAACGTTGGCAAAATAGTCTGAGAGTTTAAATGAAGTTTGGGCGGCATTGGCAATTGTGTCAGGAAAGTTTTTAATCAGTGTAATGGGGTCGCGGACTGTAATGTTAAAACGATGTTCTAAAACCCCATAGGCGTTTTCAAGTCGATAGGTGATGATATCGTCGCCTGTTTTACCGTAGATGCTATCTACACTTAAAGAAAAGTTTTTACCGATAATGGGTTTGACGATTCCGTTTAGCGAAGTTAGGGTAATCGTCATGGGTTCTGAACCCTGAAAGTATCTGTCGGCACTGCTCAGTAAGACATAATTACTGTCGCCATAGAGAATACTTAAAGGATTGGTTCCCAAATTAGAGGTTAAAAAAGGAGCCACTTCTTTATAGCCGGTAATGACTTGTAGAGTGTCATAGGCGAGTTGGGTGTCTAAGGTCGCTTCGACTTCGATGACGAGGGTGTCTAAATGATGCTGATATCCTGAAAATGGAGAATCTGGACCAAGGGTGATGGTTTTTCGGGTGCATCCTGGATTTTGATATTGTGAAACACAAAATCCCGTGCCTGAGAGCACATTGAGTTTATAGCTTTCGGCCGCATTGTCAAAGGCTGGACGCGGATCGATGGTAAACTCGGGTTTGCCAGGCTCTAGATCGGGTAAGGGGTTTGTCAGAGTTAGGGTCGTTTGTGCTTGTGCGCCAAGAACTAACGCAAATAAAATTTGCGCAACTTTTTTGAGGTTTTTTAGTCCCACTTTTTCTCCATGTCTTTTGATGCCAATTTGAAATAATTGAGTGAAAGAATTGAACTCAATTATTTCGATGCGAAATAGTAATAATAAAAAAGGGAATGAGAATAGCTAATTACTTTTTTGTAACACATGGTGTAAGCTTTCTGTAAGTGAAGGCGGTTAACAATGAATAGCTAACCATTGACAATTAAAAATTTGAAGATGCCTGAATTTGGTTCGGTTAAGAGCGTAAGTAGCTCTAAAGAATTCGCATACTCACTCTAAATTGATCCAAAGATTTAAACGGATAGGAACATTCAGTTATCCGGAATTTCCGGACAACTGAATCTTTAAGTACTTCATTATCTGCAAATATTTTTTTTAGATGCTCACTGATCGTTCTAACGTCTACATGATACAATGTTGCCATCATCTTTTGAGTCAACCATATGTTTTCATCTTCATAACGCATTTCGACACTGGCTTCGCTATCACCAGTGGCAGCGATAAAAGTGAGATACTCAGCGGCCGAAGAACGGGTGATCGAAATATTCTTTTTATTTGATGAATTGCTTTTTGATGATTTACGCATGGTTAAATTATAGCAATTGGTGTGCAAATGTGCAGGTAGTTTTTGATGGGGAATTAAAAAGGAAGGATGAAGAAGGGTGAATTAAAAATTGAGAATTAATAATTGTGGGTGCAAAATTGGCCCCCTTTTGCCTGAACCAGGATTAAACGTATTAAACGTATTAAAAGATTAACATGATTAAAAGATTCTGAAAGGGGCAATGGTTAGAACACGAATTCTGAATTTTGCATTCTCAATTCTCAATTACTAATCGCCTCGAGATATCTGCGTTTGGGATAATCCGAGCAGTCCATAAATTGCTTTCCTGTATGTGTGCCTTTAGCGAATAGCTTGATCAGACTGGTTAAGAAGACTAAAAGGCCGAGTAATAGGAGAGGGTAGAGGATGTTCATGGGGTGGTCTTTTAAAAAGAGTAACCCCTCGCGGTGCGCTGTTCTAACGAGAAGCGGGAGGGGTGTTGTTAGGGTAAATATAAATTTTTGGTACGGTTCTAGTGTGAAATCTAATCTTGTTCATCCTTTAATCCGTTTAATCATGGTTCAGACAAAGGGGTGAAGTAAGAGTACCTATTTACTGGGCTAATTGCCAAAGAGTTGGCCCTCTTCATCCCACATTTCTTTCCATGAATTCACATAATAAATTGCTGCATTGGGGTCTATTTCATAAAGGTGCCGACAAAGCTTTCTATAGATTGGTAAGCCATTTTCGTCAGAGGAGACATCTAACAAGTAGTCAAGGGTTCTTTCGATTTCCTTTTGATTTTTTGAGTTACTTTGAATAAGACCTTCGACTATTGGAACCCAATGTTCTAGAGCTTGTTTTTGAGTCTTTTTAAGATGGGATACAAGCTTAAATATTGCTTCAAAATTCTCTTCTTTTTTATCAGCACTCATTGTTTACCCTATGTTTTACTTCTAATTGAAATCTAATTCAAAGCTTGGACAACACCTGAAAAATTTGGTGAAAAATCCTCATATCAATCTATATTCCATTCATCAGAAATCTTTTGATAGGGGATTTAAAATGGAAGATATAATTGCAAAAGCATTTCACGATTCTTTAAAGAAAATGTTGAGGGGCATTAATTCTGAAAATTATCGACACATAAATGAAAGTGTTTTTAGGTATTTTTTTATTAAGAGTTTACCTAAAGAGGTGAACGCAGAAGATGAATGGCGTCGAATAGATTTAGTTCTGCATGATGATTCTGGAATTTACCCCATCGAATTTAAACAGTATGATACGAGAACGTTGAAAAATTTTAATGGTAAAGATGGATTTAAAGGTGGTGCGGGGAAGGGAAATTTTAATGAATTTATTTACTCTTCAGTTAAACTTGTAGACTTGCTAAGAGAACAACCTTATATCGATAAGGGATGTAAGTTTAAAAGAGGATACTTTATTCTGCTCGCTGGAGATAACCACACCATGAAGAAAGCAAAGTTTTCTGATTACTACAAGGGTGAGCATATTAAGAAATTGAAAAGAGAGGGGATTAAAGTCAAAAAAATTACAGATTTCAAATTAATTCAAAAAGAATTTGAAATCTTTGGTTGGGTGTTGAGATTGTGGTGAGATAGGACAACTCTACTTCATCAACTTCTCAATTAGAGTAGTAAAGCCTTTGTTTGGTTTATAGTATGCGGACTCTTGTATAATTAGAATAAGCTTTCTGAATTAAACAAATATTCTCTTACCTTGTGATGCCATTCTTTAGCCAATGAAGACTTTTTGGGGCCAGAAATGTAATGGTGTGCTCTAAATTGATAAGGACAGACTTGGCGGTCAGCTTTCTTTTTTGAATAAAGAAATATTCCTATAAGGTTTTTATAGGAGCAGTCCTCATTAATAACTCTTGATAATTTTTCAAAAAAGGCTTTTGAGTAAAAAGGATTGGAAACTTGGACAAATACTAGTCCAAGTTCGTTTTCTGAATGAATTTGAAGTATTGCTTCTTTTGTAATACTAAGAACTCTATTAAAATCTGAAAATTCATTTTCTTCTTGGAATTGAATACAAAAGGAACCATCACTTGAATGTAACTCGAAATATTCATTTTTTAAATTTTGAATTGGGCTTTCAAGGTTGAGTTCAATTGCTAATGGTTTTAGGTATGAAGTTGTAACTTGGTGTAAAAAATCTTCTAACTCATCTTCGTGTTCAGTAATTTTCGTTTCGAGTAAACTAGAAGCCTCACAAACAATGTTAGGTATATCATTTTTGAAAATATCGCAAAATATTTTATTAGCGAATGATGTCAATTGAATTCTTTGATGAGCTAAGTTCAAACTCTTTTTAGAAAGTTTTTGTGATTTAACTTCAACGAAACAAGTTTGTCCGTTAGAGGTTAAAAAAGACCAATCGGGTCTTTTAGCATTGTTTTCTACTTCATAATTTATTTGACCATGTAACTTTTTTAAAGTTGCGCCAATTTGAAGTTCCCAAAATATGGCCTGAAATTCTTTTTTGCTCTTTAGTTTTTTAATTATAGCTCGAGGTATTTTGCAGTTATTTGGGAATAATTCAGCAAGAAAATATCCTAGTTCAAAAGCTGTTCTATCGAAAGTGAAAATAAAGGAGTTCAAAAAAGGATGAAAATGAAAATCTCTTTTAACGATTTCTTCAAATTTAATACGTCCATAATTTTCAAAGATTCTTTTTGAGTATTTCTCATTAAACACATGTGATAGTTTTTGAGTGACTTCATCTAGTTTAACTTTCCTAATGGTTTGAGGAATTTGGTTTTTCCAAATAGTTGTTTCCCACCATTTTCCATCAAGTTGTACTTTCTTTATGAATTCATCAGTCATATGAATAGGTCAGACTTTTATAAAATTTCAATCTCATCGTCTTCAAACCAGCCATTGTTTATTACAAGCTCTTTAACTTTTAACGGATTTTGTGAGTAGGCCATTACTGCTAGACTTTGTTTGGCACGACTACAGGTTACATAAAACAATCGATTTGTTCTGGCTATAGATGTGTCATTTCCGATAGCTTCATTATCAAGATCAGCTTTCGTTTTTTCTTTGATCTCGAATAGTTTTTCATAGCTAAACATAAAGCCCTTCGCTTCTGCATCATCTATTACCACCATGACGCGATCAAATTCTAGACCTTTTACACCTTGATGAGTTCCAAATTTTGCATTGCCAGAAACATATTCAGCATATCTTTCAAACATGGAAAAGGGAATGTTAAGAGCATCGTTCCACGCCTGAATCTCTTCATCAATTGGTTCTTCGACGTCGCTGGATTTTGGATCTGTTCCTATAAACGGCTGTAACATGCTTGGAATATCAAACAATTTGGTTTCAATCAAAACTTGTAAAATGGAAATTAATTTTGGATCACCGTCATCTTTCCAAAGGTCAAGAATATTGGCGATTCCCCTGTTTAATTTCTCCCACAAGGTTTGTGGGTTTGAATTAGCTTGAATGTACTTCCTTTCTATAATAGCACAAGCATTCCTAACTGCTTGCATCTTCGTGAACTCATCTTCAGATTGATGTGCTCGAATTATGGGAAGGAGTCGATTCAAAAACAAACCGATACCAGGTAGTGAACCATCCAATAACCCCGTCTTGTACCGTTCAATTTTTTGCAAAGGCTCATAAAAAGAAAGAAATCCCATGCGCGAAGCAGCCATATGGTGTTCCAAAGCAAGAATCTTAATATCAGAATCTTCACCATCCCAAAGCGGGTCCAGGCAATATTGAGACATTTTATTTAAGACAGTTGACTCTATCGCTTCCTTGTTTGGTGTGTCAGAATCAGAGATAAACAACCGCACCACTCCTTCAATTGCGTTCGATTTCGCTTGTTGCTCTATTCCATCAATATCCTTTCGAATTTGATTGATTAGGCGAATTACTCGTTTAGGGCATCGGTAATTCATGACTTTTTTAGGCATTGCCCAGTCTGGTGAAATTAAATCAGAAAGGTTTGGTTTCCCATCGAAATAGATTCTTTGCATCATGTCGCCAAATAGCCCAAGTGACATCTGGTTTCTATGCTCAGCCTGCAAGTGTAAAAATGAATCTATTAAATCTTTATTTGTATCTTGGCTTTCATCAATCAGTAAAATGGGAAATCTCTGAACCAAAATTTGTCCCATTAGATCTAAATCCTTAATGAATGTAGCTCCCATTGCAATAACATCGGAGTGATTTAATGAGTCTCGACCTTTATTTTCACCATTAGGATTGTAAGAAAAAGCTTTAACTGTAGGCAACACATCCAAACGTTTTTGCTTTGATTTTAGTTTTCTTTCATTTTGTGAGTAGGTTTTAGTCGTCTTGTTTTTAGTATCTAGGAGTTTATTTGTTAACTCCGTAACCTCTGATTCCAGTGTCATTTGAACCCAATCTCGAATGTCATTTTGAAAAGGACGAATCAGATCCCACAAAAAACTATGAATTGTCGAGACTGCAAATAGATCATCCAAATCCAACCTATTTTGAATTTCCTCAGATGCTGCTTTCGTATAAGTGATTACTGCAATGCGGCGTTTTCTGATTCTTAAAATTTCTCCATACTTTTCTCGTACAGCCTTGAGGGTTTCAACAAGGGAATGAGTTTTTCCAGAGCCAGCCCCGGCGAAAAGAAAGAAGCTTTTCGGACTCTCTAAATTAAGGCAGCCAATCAATTCATCGTTGACATGCGCATCGGGATTTTCAAATTCAATGGAATCATTCATGGAGTACTGCCTCCAGAAACTGGTACCCTTGGTGGTAGTGCAGACAATGTTAACTGATCTTCAAGCCATTCTAAACCTTCCTTAATGTAAATAGGAATTTGAAGGTTATACTGATCATCTGCATAGAGAACTTCTAACGCAAACTCTGCTTTTAGACGAGCCCCCTTTTGTAATCTTTCGAAAAGATCAGAAGCAATGTCTGATATAGACTCGGATGAATTTGCATACGCAATCGCTTTTTTCAATAGCCCTGATGTTGATTGAAAAGACTTTAATGCATCAAGATTTTCAAAAATGACCGCGTCTTCAAAGGTATAGGGGTAAACTGTTGTCTTCAATCCGTTGAATGAGACACGAAATGGTATTTGGAATGCAACCCTTATCTTTCCATTTGTTGAGACTTTATCTGTATTTTGCGTAGCATAAAGATCATCAAGCAATGTTTTCTTAGGTAACCAGTCTTTCAATGTTGTATTCCCAGTATTATAGCCGTTTCTTGGTTTCGGTTGAACAGCTTTCGATGAATTACTGGGATCGACCGCATCTATATCTGTGATCACAAGGGTTGGTAGACCTAGATGCTCAATTAAGGGTTTCAATCTATGAGCATGGCTACCACCGATTTCCAATAGCGTTATATATTTGCTTGTTAAGGAATTGAATCGCTTCTTTATTAGCCCTGGTAAAAGAATTCGTTCAGCTGGCCCCTCTACAAGAATCGCAGCATCAGCAAAGAAAAGATCACAATGTGTGGCTTTTAGATAACGACTGGCAAATTTATTAGTTGAGTCACCTGCGCCAAATACTTCTTTTAGGTTTACAACATTGACCTTAGGGATATCCCCGGCACATGAGGCAGGGCAGCGTCGAAAATAACGTAGATCAGAAAATAAGCACTCATGGGCAATATGACTGGAGTGTGTACTCACCACCATCTGGGTAATGAAATCTGTTGAAAGGCCAAGATCAGGGTGGTTTCGCAAAACGGAAAAGGCTTTGTTGATAAAAACCTGCTGAACTTGTGCATGTAGATGCGCTTCTGGCTCCTCAATCAAAACTAGGTGGATAGGTTCGATGGATGAATTTCTCGTAGCCTGCTTCTTAAGTTTACCAACGCGCATCCATTTATCGCGAAATAAGATCAATTTGAACACCATGGAAACAAGATTTTGGTAGCCTAGTCCATTATATTTTTCCGGCAACCGCAGGTGAGCAGAGCCACCTTGAACCACATCATATTGCACGGCAGTACCATGATCTAAAGTTTCCATAGGTTGTAATTTGCTGGAAAGTGTGATCTTGGGATCACTAAATCCAGGATACCCCAGGTTTTCCAATTCAGCAAATGCTTTCTTGAATCCCAAATTCAATTTGATATCAAAGTCATCTTGGGCTTTTTCAATGGATTGAATAGCTGCAATATCACCGGAATCTGGCTTATCCATTGGATCAATATGATCTTTGTAATACCGCTTTAATTGAGATGAGAGATTATGAGTTGAACTGTTTCCCCCCAGTTCTTCAGAACTGTTTTCATCAGAAAAGCCTCTTTGTGCATTGATAATATCAATCTTTACCAGTTCTTTTAGAACATCCTCTTGAATTTCAAACGTAGTTGTTGGTAAAGTCTGTGGTTGAGCCACGCTATCCTTGGGAACTTGCATTTTAGCAGGGTCTAACAGAAAAGTTACAATCTGAAAGTATCTACCAATATTTCCATCCTTTTCTAGGAACTCGCGAAGATTATTTGGTAGGGACTTAATACTTGAGCCACTCGTCATTGCACGCAGTGCATCTGCGTCATCCATTGCATCCCGATAGTTTTTGAATAGAGATTGAATATCTTTTGGTTGGAGGCGCAGACGAACACCAAACTTTCCAGGTTGCCACTGCAATGATGGAAGCAGGTGGTAGATATACTGTAATTCGCTAAGTTGAGCCTCAAACCAAATGTCAAGAGTAGGTAAAAAATCAGCCCAACCTGTTAAATCCGAAGGAGCATCCGATCCAGGTTTCCAGCTGGTACCAATTTTTTCAATTTCATCCCAATTGGATATGGTAAAATCGGTGAATGTGAATTTATTTCGTTCTTTAAGGAAACGAATCAAAGCTTCCATTGCAGAAGTTTTTCCACTATTGTTGGCTCCCACAAATATGGTACTTTGATCAGAAAATTCGATGTGGCAAGCTTTATGCTTACGGAAATTTTGAAGTTCAACAAATGCAATTTTCATTTTGCTCCCTTTTCATACCCTTTATTTATTCTTCTAAATCACACTTAGGCGGCAACCCAGTTTCTGGTGGGGTTTGCCAGCTTTGCCATAGATACTTTGCTTCATAAATAGCTCCAACTACGCCATCATATCCTGGGAACATAGACGCAGCTGTTACATCTTCCTCTGCTAATAAACTCAAAAGTAACCTAGCCTGCGAAAATGGTAGAGTAAGCAAAATAATTGCCCCTCTATATCCACAATATGCAAATGGATTTTCTTTATTTTGGAGTTGCTGAACTAGAGTGTCAAATGGTATAACTTTAGGTTGTTCCTCAGAATGGAGAGGATGTGTGTGTAATGTAAACAATCCATTTTGAGCATGCAAATTTCGATTATTAAAGCGTGGTGGATTTATTAATCGAATCCTATCTAAATTCGTTTCATCCATATAGCCTATAGACTTCCAATAAAAACACCATATTCCAAGTTTCTCATGTGGATTACACTTTTCAATAGCTTCTGTTGCACCTACTGATGCAAAATATGCTGCGGTTAAAGGGTTGCGGCTCCAATCTAATAGACGAGTAGGAACACCATGATGTTGAGCTAGAGCATATGCTTCTAATGTTTCATTAGAGGGAAACTGTGGTAAATCCTTTAGTAGTTTTTTGATTTGAAACCGATCATTTTCCAAAGCAGTAATAACATTATCAGCATGGCCTGGTATTTCAAGACCATAATAATTTGC
This sequence comes from Fibrobacterales bacterium, assembly GCA_050300815.1. Lineage (GTDB taxonomy): Bacteria > Fibrobacterota > Fibrobacteria > Fibrobacterales > CAWVXU01 > JBNKYI01. Next base: position 7,055 of record JBNKYI010000004.1, on the reverse strand, counting down.
TTTGTTAACGAATGACCAAACCTTATCAACTTCTTGCTCAATTTGATCTTTAGTCCTAGAATAAAGCTTCGGTTCCCTTCGTGGATGATGTGTTATAGGGCACGGTGTCCTCAAAGCATAGGGAAGCAAATCCCAACTAGCATCGGCATGGCCTCTAAAGATCCAATCTCTTGATAGTTCATTCCAGTATGGATTTTTCCTTGATAAAAAATCTAAGAGCTCTGTTGCTTCTTCAAAATGAATTGTGTATTCAGAACGATCAGTCATCTCCCCCTCCATTTCAATTCACCCCAACACACTAACAAATTCACCAATCACATTTAAAGTCTCAATAGCATCACCCTCGAGTACAATATCATCATAATGGCTAAAAAATGAATTTGGCTTTAAAATAATTTTTGTGTGAATCCAAGAATCTTCAGTCGCTATTTTTTGGCTATGGTATGTTTTGATTGTATACCGCCCATTGCCATCTTGATCTTGAATGTTGTAATGTTCAACTACAACAATTTTGCCTTGTCTTGTTCCAGCAGGGTTAGACTTAAAGAGGCACCATGAACCATTTGGGATTTTTTTGTTCATAGATTCACCTATGACTTGAGCAACAAAGTATCCCTTTTGAATAGTATAAGGTTCGGGTAATGATACCCATTCAACCTCATCATTAAATTGCTCAGGACTAAAACCTCCAGCAGCAACTTTAAAAGTGAGTAAGGGAATTGCATTTTCGAAAGGAATGACTTTTTCAGAAGCTATATATTCAAATGGCAGTTCAACCTGTTCCTCAACTTGATCTTCTTTTTGGATATTGAGAAAATTTTTAAAATATTCTCTAGTCTCTTTATCGGGATGATAAATGAAACATCCTTTTTGCCCTCTAGTCATCAGAGTTTTATAGGTGTTCTTTATAATCAATTCAGTACGTTTGGCCGCAGAAATAGGATCAACCTTTTTGAGCTTTTTATATCCACTAATTGATTTGTCTGTCCTTGCTCTAGCCTCAGGGTTGGTAACAATAGCACCATCTCGATAAAGGATATCATTTCCAAGAATGACACCCACGTATTCAAGTTCTAGTCCTTGACAGGTGTGAATACAACCCGCTTCAGAGACAGAATGGTCTCCAAGAATCCAAAGCATACCTTCATCTGCGAGATTCCATTTTATTTTAAAATCAAAATCAGGAAATTGTATGTCATATAATGCCGAGTCTTTCTTGCTAATCCAATCCCAGCAATAGCCGGCCACAATTCGCGCTTTATTTGTAGCTAAATTTTTCTGCTCAATAATCGCCCTTAATTCATTGGGGTTATCAAAGACTCTAAAGTCATATGAGTCAGTATCGAGTTCAAAGTTAGCAGTATCTTTTATGTCTAATACATGATCAAGCCAAGAAGTATATGCTGTTGAGCCATTGCAACGAAATTGTGATGTCAATTGATAATGCTCTACATTGGCTCCTAATTGTTTTGCCCAAGATTTGATTTCTTGAATTCTGCCAATATCTTTAAAAGTGACTATCTGATCATCATCAACAAAGAAGACAGGTACTTTTGAGGAAAGAATAATTTCTTTGATTTGGTTTTCACCTAAATGATTAAACATCCCAGACTTTTCGTTTAATCGATGGGCTTCGTCAACCAATAAGGTGTCGAATACGTTTTCCTCTTGATCGAAATAGCCACCTGAGCCCTTGAATAAATTATCAACAACACCTTTTTTATAATAGCCTTTGAGTTTCACTTTAAACACTTCTCTAGGCGCTGAATTTTTAGAAACGTATTGCACCACTTTCTCATAGCGTGTGAGCTCTACTAATAAATTAATTGCCAGAACAGATTTACCAGTTCCAGGACCACCTTCGACAATAATGACTTTCTTGTTGGGTTCTAAATTTAAGACAGCGTTTTTAATAGTTTCATAAATGAGCTTTTGCTCATCGATCATTAAAAACTCTTGATTCCCTTTTAACATATTTAGAAGCGTGTCAGCCAAAAGTTTCGAGGGTTTAATTTTGCCATTTTCGATTTTATACAGAACATTGTTTTTATCACCATAAACAACATGACTTTTAATAAAATCCCTCAATCTTTTGGCATCGCTTCTTATAAATATAGGTGCTTTGTTCGTGTATTCTTCGTAAAAGGAACTCCGTACTGTATCATCTTCCTTCAGGTTATGTAAATAGGCACAAGGCTGAAGTTTGATTTTTCCATCATGTAGGATTTCATTATAATCTCTTAGTAACGATGCATAGGTCCATGCCTGATAAGAAGGGTGCTCAACTTCGCGTTCTCGTCCTCCGACAAAGGTTTTAACTATTGCGTCTTTATTTGTTCTATTCGCATAGTCCCATTGCTTAAGTTCCACAATAACCACAGAGTCATTTTTCTTTGAATCCTGCCCAGCGATAATAAAATCGATGCGTTTAGCACTTTGCGGTATCCCATATTCAATAGCGACACTGCTATTGTTGGGAATATCCTGGTCCGAAATGACCTCATTCATATAAATTAAGGAGTTTTTCCAGGATCTTACTTCGTTTTCGGAGACTCTGCGACGGGTTTTAGAATAGAGTATATCTTGAATTTTGTCTTCAATATTATTGTTTAGAATATCATTTTGAAAGCTGGCCTTGGTAGCATTGTAAATGATCATTGATCATCCTTTAGCTCTGTATATTTTTTACTGTTCCCTTTAGCCAGTTTAACAGGGTACTTCACATTATTTTTCTTAAGCTTGGCCCTAACAATTTCTTCAAGGTCGACATCAATTGCGTCAGCAAGTAATACTAGGTAGGTAAATACATCGGCAACTTCTTCAGATAGTTTTTCTTTGTCAAAATCATCATTCCACTGAAAATGTTCTAAAATCTCTGCGGCCTCAATAGAAATTGATTTGGCAAGATTACTTGGAGTATGGAACTGCTTCCAATCTCTAGCGTCTCTGAACTTAATGATTTCTGAAATAAGTTTTTCCATATATATCGTGTCCCTAAAATCTCGTTCCCAAAAAATAACCCCTAACTCCCATTTGTGCACTGATTTTCGCCCTAAACTAAAGGGGAGAACAAGCCCAACATTCACCCTCCAAAAGTTCTGATTTTGACCTTAGCCTGGTAAAGTCTGATTAAGCCAGAGTAGGGGAGACAACCCCAGACTCCTCCCTAAAACATAAACCCAAACCTTTGACCAAAAACGGCAAAACAAGGAACAATGCGGGTTGTGACGGAGGTCGTGTTTTAATTGAGAATTGAAAATTGAGAATTAATAATTCGAGTTGTTACAGGAGCCCCATTATCCGAAAGCGGAGCTTGAGGCAAACCGAAATGGGTAACCCGTGTGGTAGCGGCGATTTTGAGCGCCAGATCCAATGATCATTATCAATCATTAAATTAACCACACCATGGAGTTAACCCCAAAGAGACTAAGCGAAAGTGAGGCCTTGTTTTCAAATATTGGGCCGCTGTCGGCCGGCGCCGACGATGGTGTGTTCAGACTTTATGGTTTAGAATTAAGAATTTGTGCTGTAAAAGTAACTCTGCCGTGTAGTCCCCTACGGGATATTATTTTCGTGTTACCACATGTCATTCCCGCGCAGGCGGGAATCTCGGCACCCATGTGCCACAACATTTTCTTCAAAACCTCAACTTTACGATCATCCCCAGTGCTCCCATCTCCATCTTGCTAAAGGCAAACCACTTTTTTCCTAAATCTTTTAACGACGCACCAATATGATAAAGATCTTTATCATCAATAATTAAAAAGCGGTCGTGGGCTTCATTAAATTTCGAGATTTTAATTTCAGGATACTGTTCGTTATGTTTTTTAAGGTCTAGTTGAAGCTGCTTCGAGATCGTTTTAGTAAAGATCTCAGCAGTCACATTCTTCTTCCGCTTTGTCAATAAAGTCAGTACCGAGTCATCGATATAGTTATCAATTAGAATAATTGATTTCTTAGCAGAACGAATGAGATCAGAGGCAAAGTTATAAGCATCAAAAATTTGACCGTTGTAGAAGATTCCCTCTGTGGGTGTAATAGACTTGGCTTCAATAGCAGAAAATAACTGTTCAAATTGACTGTCGTGGTCCTTAAGTACCTGTCGAATTGATGAGATTTCCTGAAAGAGTAAGGCATTTCCTGCAACGAACTTTCTCATCTCAACGAAAGCTCGCATAATAAGAATATGTGTTTCAACCGCCTTATCACTAGTCAAAACACTTGCCACAGACGCTACTCCTTGTTCTGTGAAAGCAAAAGGGAGTGATCCGCCAAGGCTTTGTTTTGAAGGTATCGCATTTTGCGATACCATAAGATCGACTTCTTCAGATGTGAGTTGAAGCATAAAGTCTGCAGGAAAACGATTGCTGTTTCTTTTCACCTGCTCACGAAGTCTAATTGGTTTTACTTCATAGAGTTCAGCAATATCTCTATCTAACATTACCTGTAGTCCACGGATTGTATAAATCCGCTGTTGAATGTCAGAAGAAGCAATCGGTAGCATTTTACCACTCATAACCCAACCCCGTTACCATTGAAGCTCCTTGCTTAGTAAATACAAAGTGAGTTCTTTTATAACGTGGTCGTTGTTCATTAAAGCATCCTTTTATTGAGTTGAATACTTGTTTGACGACTGAGGCGGGAGTAATGTATCCGGTTTAAATGAAAATTGAGAATTAATAATTAGAGATGTTACAGAGGCCGCGGTAGTGGACAATGGACAGAGGACAATTGATAATGCGAGGTGTCACAGTGGCCCCTTCCCGAAAGAAAGCGGAGCTTGAGGCAAAACAAAACCCCACAACCCATTCCCCCAATTGACTACTTTCACATAAATCACTAAAGTTGAATAAACAGGCATCGACCAGAGGCAAAATGACCAAAGCTCAAATTTTATTCACCACTTTGTTTTTAACCACTTTCACCACTTCAACGGCTTTTGCACAAAGCATTGATCTTAGCGGAACCGTGTTTGACGGCGATAGTCTTCCCGTTGAAGGCGTCATTGTAGCGCTTGACGAAGCAGGGCTCAAAGACACTACAGGTGCAGATGGCACCTGGTTGCTTTATAAAGACGAGGTGACCTTTGGCGCAAATTTCCCCAATGCCCTTGCCGTAGGATTCAACTCAAATGCTCTTAAAATTTCAGTCTCTCAAAGTCAAAACCTCGAGGTCGAATTATTTGACCTGCGCGGGCGAAGCCTTTACGAGCTAAACCAAAATCTCAGTGCGGGCGATCATGAAGTCTCATTATCTCAGCCCTTGGCCGCATTTGGCGGGGTAGGTATTATTCGACTCAAATTGGGTGATGAAATTTACACCTTCTCGACATTGTCTTATCACTCAACCCACAAAGCCCAGGCTAAAACTCCCAACCTAGCCAACTCGCTCCCATTTTATGTCGATAACCTGACCTACACTGCGCTTGGGCAAAAAGTATCAGAAGACAGCCTCTTGTCTTATGTCGAATCGGGGATCGCGAAGTACATTCAAAAACACATTATCAGCGGTTCGGTGAGCCTCAATGCTTTGGTGACCAGTGTCGACTCAGTCTATGCCTTTTTTATCTCTGATACACTGAGTCAAAGTCACTCGTTTAAAATCAATTATGTCGACTCAAGCTATTCGTATTCGGGAGAGTTTTTCACAGAGATCGTCACGGGGAGTGTTTTAGAGTATGACCTCTGGATCAATGTCTATGGCAATGGTGGCCATAAAACGGCCGTATCCGACACGGTCTCATTTTTTACCACCACCGATTCGATCCATAACATTCCTGCATTTGGCTTGTCCAATGCCTTTCCCACATCAAATCCCACCTTTTCGGCAGATAGCGTAACCATCAATGACACCTTGATCCTTTATTCCGGAGTTTCCGATTCGTCCTTTTCTGGGGGAAGTGTGCTCTCTTGGTCGCTCACCTGGAATGGAGTGGAATATGCAGATCTCCCTCTTGCCGAATTTAAAATCGTCGCGCCGCCCACAGCGGGATCAATCAATTACTCCATTACCGTATTAGACGATGATAGCAATGAAGTCACGACCAACTATACCTATGATCATATCTATGATGACACTCCCGTGATTTTAAGCATCGCCGATACCACCCTAGAAGCGGGGGCAAGCTATGCCATAAGCTCAGTGGCCGCCGATCTCGGAACCATCACAACCTGGCAAATTCAAATGGCCATCGATACCCTTTTAAGTGATACGGGATTTGTGGATTTTTCGGGAGACACGAGCTTTGTTGTACCGGTTGAAGAAATCGCCAACTACATGATTTTGCGCAAGGCCACCGACGAAGACGGAAACACTTCTGCCATCGATACCTTAAAACTCTCATTAACCATGACCCATACCGATGCACGCGATGGTCAAACCTATAATATCGTCAACATAGGAGATCAAACCTGGATGTCTGAAAACCTGAACTATTCAGGAGACGATGGGGCGGGGAATAAGACCTATGAAATAGGTTGGTGTTATGGAGTAGGGGGCACTGATACCACAGATCACAGTGATGGTTCAAATTGTGCAACTTACGGAAGACTCTACAATTGGGCAAGTTTAATGAATGGGGATTCATCGAGTGTAACAAGCCCCTCAGGAGTACAAGGGCTTTGCCCCGAAGGTTGGCATCTACCCAGCGATGCCGAATGGGATGCCATGGCGAGTTTTGTAGCCACCGAAACAGGACTCACCACCCAAAGTAATGGGGCTTGGACTCAATTAGGGCCAAAATTTAAATCCATCAGCGGTTGGAACACCGAACCGGGAATTACAGCCGACGATGCTTATGGGTTTACGGCACTGCCTGCGGGTTATCGAACCACATTTAATGCATTTGAAGACCTAGGAGATTTCGCCTATTTTTGGTCGACTACAGAAACCAGCTCGACCATTGCCTCCTATTGGCTCCTTAATTTTGATAATGATAATTTTGACAGACCGCAATTTGCGAAGGCGCAGGGATTGTCAGCCAGATGCGTAATGGATTAATCCCGTAGGGGCATCTTGCTAGGGTAATTTAATTGAGAATTAATAATTAGAGATGT
>JBNKYI010000003.1:0-22452 GCA_050300815.1 Fibrobacterales bacterium | reverse complement strand
CTTCCTCGTCGCAGTGGAAAATTTGCGGCGCGACCTCGTCCAGCATCTGCCGCTAAGCCAGTTAGATCACCAGAGCCCGTTGGCCGGGGTCGCGAGCCGAGTTTGCAATCCTCTTCTAGAGAAATGGCTAAGGGTAAAACACTAGCCGTTGACGCGCCTCAACAAGTCAGCACACAAGTGATTCAAATTGTTCCTAAAGAAGGGGATGAAAACTCAGAATCTTTAGCAGGGGTGCTTGAATCTGTTGTTTACTTTATGTCTAAAAACTTTAAGTGCACGACTTCTTTGGCTTTTCTCTCTGAAGATATGGGAAAGACCTTCAAACTGAATGCGGCAGTGACAAACTCGAATGCTGCGATACTCAAGGATATTGTTATTGAAAGCGGCATAGGGCTTTTGGGAAAGGCGAGTCAGTTAGAGTTGGGATTGATGTCGGGGAATTTGAGAAATTATCCCGACAAACTAGAATACTACCAAGATTCAAGCCATATCAACTCGGCAGTGGTGACCAAAATCTATGACAGTCAATCGAAAAATGTCATCGGTCTTCTCGTCGTAGATAGCATGGATTTGCAAGCCTTTCACGACGAAGACAAAAATTTGTTAAACCGATTTAGTGTGATAGCCTCTAAGTTGATCTCTAACGTTCAGATGTCTCAAAAACTCTTAGAACACAATAAGCGATTAGAGTTGATTTACGGTGTCTCTAAAAAAATAGCAGAAGAAATTTCTCCTAATGGTGTTTTAAAGACCTTGATGCAGAATCTCAAAGAAATTTTTCCTGCAAACCGTTTGATCCTCTGCGATTATCAACCCGAATATCGCAAAGGGCGCATCGTAAAGATTATTGGGCGAGAAGATCGAGATTTGCAATCGGGAATGGTTTTTGATTTGACAAATGAAAACAGTGTTTACGCCCGATCCTTTATGGAAAAGACCGAGATTTTAGTTGATGAGTTTAAAAGTTATCAGTGCCGCTTTATGGCGAATGATCACAAAGAGGTGAAATCGTTAATGGTGGCACCAATCACCAACGATAAAGATATGGTGATCGCTCTGGTGGGCGTAGAGAGCTTTACGGTCAATAGATACTCTCTTGAAGATCTGACCTTGTTGAAGACTTTGATGATCAATTCCTCCTCTTCTCTGGCCAAAGCGCAGATGTTTAGGAATATGGAGAAATTAGCGACGATTGACGGCCTCACGCAAATTCCCAATCACCGCAACTTTCAAGACAATTGTGATAAGATGCTGGCTAAGGCGAGAGATGAGAAGAAACCGATGGGGCTTCTGCTTATGGATATTGACCACTTTAAGAAATTCAATGACACCTATGGTCACCCTGTGGGGGATTTGGTCTTAAAGCAAGTGGCAAACGCAGTTAAACGTTCGATTCGCATTAATGATTTTGTCGCTCGTTATGGGGGAGAAGAATTTGTGGTATTGCTCAATGGCCTAGATACGAAGCAAGCCATGGAGAGTGCCGAGCGAATACGCAAGGCAATCGAAGAATTACAAATTCCCACAGAAGCGGGTACGTTGAGTGTGACTGTAAGTATTGGTTGCTGTATCTATCCCGAGGGAGCTGGAAATAAGGCATCGTTGATTGATAATGCAGATAAGAGTCTTTATACCTCGAAAGAAAACGGAAGAAATCGAGTGACGTTGTTTAAAGTCTGACCGTGAGACTTTGACGAGTGGCTTGCGACTTACAGAGAAAGAAAATTGGCCTTAGCGAGAGAGTAAACCGCTAAGGCATTTTTGCATCTGCAATCTGGCGCGGTGAAGAATGACCCAGAGGTTTGACGAGGTGATGCTTAATTCATTGCATATTTCATCCGTACCGATTTCATCAATTTCTCTTAAAATGAAAACGCGGCGGTACTTCTCGGCGAGACCCTCCATGCACTTTTGAATCAATTGGGCATTTTGTTTTTGTTTGAGTATTTCGTCTGCAGAGCTTTGCCAAGGGCTAATACTACGACTCCAATGACCGTTTTTTTCAAAAAGTTGGTGAGTGATTTCATCGGTGCTTTGCGATTCTCCCGCGATTTGACTTAGGGGCGTTTCGCGCTGAGACTTGCGATAAAAATCTAAAATCTTGTGTTTTAAAATAGCGGTTAGCCAAGTTTTTACACTCGAATTCCCTTTAAAATTATCTTTGCTTTTTAGCGCAGAAATAAATGTTTCTTGAACGAGATCTTTGGCGGCATCTTGGTCGTCGATGCGAAGCAGAGCGAATCGAAAGAGATAGTCTCCAAATTCCTGTGCCCAATGCGTGGGATTGAGTTCATTTTCCATTTAGGTTTGCCAACTTTTTATCAACTTTTTATCAGTGGGTATCGCTCATTCTAAAAAAGAATAGAATTCAGACTCGCCCTAAGATAATAAAAGGAATGCATGTCAAAGTCAAAATTCTACGCCGTAAAATCGGGACGTTCTCCGGGGATTTATGAATCGTGGTCAGAATGCCAAGAACAGATTAAAGGATTTGCAGGTGCTTTATTTAAAAGCTTTTCATCTTTGCAAGAGGCCCAAGATTGGATGAAACCCGAAAAACTTTCGGTGTCTTTTGCGGATGCATCGGTTAAGGTTTATGTCGACGGAAGTTTTGTTAAGGCAGGGCAACCTGCGGGGTGGGGTTGGGTTGCTGTTGAAAATGAAACGGTGATTGGCGAGGGTTGTGGCAAGACTCCAGGGCCTGCTTTAAGTCGCAATATCGATGGTGAATTACATGCTGCAATAGAGGGAGCACGTTTTTTAAAAGAAAGAAAGACAAGGGGTGTAATTTGCCACGACTATGCAGGCATTGCCCATTGGGCTAAAGGTGAATGGAAAGCAAAAAGCGAAATTGCTCAGTGGTATCAAAAAGAAATTGAACCTTATTTAGAATGGATTTGTTTTGAAAAGGTGGCAGCGCATAGCGGTCATCGCTGGAATGACCGAGCCGATGAATTGGCCAAGGCGGGATTGGGAGAAGAATGCAAACTCAAGTGGTCTGCATTAGGAGAAGCGTCAGAGGCCACGATTAATTATTTGATTCGTTTTGCTCTAGAAAATCCCCACGTGATTTCTCTGGCCGCAGGATTAGTTGATCCAGAAGCTTTTCCCGTTAGGCTTTTAGATAATTGTGCACAAGCGATCTTTAAAGCCCCTCAAATAAAGAGAGATCTGCAATACAATTCGACGCAGGGAGACCCTCTGTTTTTGAAAGAGATATCGCTTTATCTCAATAGGGCATTTGATGAAAGCGTTGATGCCTCTCGCTTATTGGTGGGAAATGGCTCTCAGCAGATCTTGTATCTATTTAATCAAGTGGCTTTGAATAAGGGGGATATTGTTCTTATTGAAGACCCCAGTTACTATGTGTATATGGACGCATTAAAACAAACTCAAGTCAAGATGTTAAAGGTGGCTTGTGATGATGAGGGAATGATACCAGAGGCCCTCGATGAAACTTTGAAAAAGCTAAAGTCAGAGGAACGTCTAGAGTGTTTGAAGGGTATTTATACGATAACCTATTGCCAAAATCCTACGGGGCGGTCTTACACTGCAAAGAGAAAAAGAGAAATTATTGGGGTGATGGATCGTTGGGTCTATGAGCACCCCTTCTTTTTGCTTGAAGACGCGGCTTATCGAGAGTTGAGTTTTGCTGAGCCTCCTCCTTCTTTTGGTCAGCTTGGAGTGAATCCGGATTTTTATCTGTATTGCGGCACCTTTAGCAAAGCCTTGGCACCGGGGCTACGCTTGGGGTATGGTGTGATGTCTCAAGATTTAATGTCTCGCATGATCAATCTCAAAGGAAGTCAAGATTTTGGATCATCGACGTTGAATCAGGCCATCGTTAGAGAGTTTCTTCGTCAAAATCATGACCACATTCACTACCCTTTCTTGAAAAAGTCTTATCGTCTAAAGGCCGAGATGACCGCACAATATCTTCACCAGTACTTGCCCTCTTCAGTGAAGTGGAAGTATCCCCAAGGGGGATTGTACTTTTGGGTTGAATTGCCTTCAGGTATTGATACGGGGATGGGTACGAGGTTCTTTGAGCGATGTTTAGAAGAAGGGGTACTCTATGTTCCTGGCGAGTTGTTTTATAATGAAATGCCTCAAAGAAGTGTTTTGCGATTGACCTATGCTTTTCAAGAGTTGACCGAAATTGAGAAGGGAATTCGGATTTTGGGACAGGTCATTGGCTTATTTTTAGACGATTAACATGATGATCATGATGAATTTGATCATTATTTGAATGAAATCAATTGCCAAATGTGGAAAAGTGTTGTCATATTGTTGGTAGTGTGTTTAAATTATGGACTGTGACACACCCACTTCATGAAAGGAAGTTCTATGTCTTCAAAGGTGCTGACTCTCCGCATCAAACAAGCTGCCACTAAATTGAAATCTCAAGAAGCGGCAGTTAAAGAAACAAAGGCCCGAATTGATAAACTCAAAAAGGACCTAGCTGCAGCAAAAACAACAGAAGTTAAACCTGTTAAAAAGTCGACTAAAAAAGCAGCTAAAAAAGCCACTAAAAAAGCAGCTCCCAAAGCGGCCAAAAAAGCGACCAAAAAAGCAGCTAAAAAAGCAGCTCCAAAGGCAGCTAAAAAAGCCACTAAAGGTGCTAAAAGAGGACCAAAAGCTAAAAAAGCTTAGTCTTCGTTTGACGTGATATAAAAGAGGCGATCTCAGATTTGAGACCGCCTCTTTTCGTTTTCACGAAATAGATCATGCGTTAAGGTTTGTTATAGCGAGGATGCCTATAGATTTAAAAGTCGCTTAGCAATGTCGGCAATACCGATGTATGTTCCCAAAACAGAGCCAAGAGAAGGCAGTATAAATGCCAAAATGATTTTTAAAAAACGATTTGTGTACCAAGCAGAAAATCGATTGAGATCGTTAGAAGCAGATTCGAGTTCAGATACGGTGGGAGGCATTAGATAGGCTTGCATAAAAGCGGTAACAATACCCGCTCCGATCATGGGGTTTAGACTGGTGATGGGGGCAATAAAAAAAGCCGAAACAATCACCAAGGGGTGCGCTAACCCCATCAATGCTCCGATACTCGAAGGAATCCCATTGACGAGAACCCACATCCATAAGCTAGCGGTAAAGTCACTCATGTCTCGATAGGCTAAAGTCGCAAAGCCTGCGAGGATAAGAGACAAGATAAGCCACGGAAAGTATTTGGAAAAAACCGATGATGGTGGAATGATATTGAGTTCATCTAGAGAGAATGTATTTCCGGCCTTGATGTGCTTCTCCATTCCAGGGCAATGGCCAGCACCCACCACGGCGAGAATTCTTTTTTCAGACGCGTCTAAAATGTGTGAGACCATGTATTCATCTCGCTCATCAATCAAAAGGCGTTTGATGTCGGGGAGTTGAGATTCCATTTCGTCAATAAGGTTGCTGAGGTTGTCTTGACTTTTGATCTTTTGCAGTTCTTCTTCAGATATTTCTGTACGGTCGAAGAGAGAACCAAGTAGGGCCGTGAGCAGGTGAGCTTTTTTAAAAAAAGGAGTTCCTCGCCAAACTCTTTTCAACGTCGTCTTAACATCGCGATCTATCAACTTAAAAGGGATTCCCATTTCTTCGGCGGTTTCTGCGGCGGCTAAGAGCTCAGAGCCTGGCTTAACCCCTGTTTGATCTCCCATGCGTTTTTGATAAGAGCCCAGAATTAAACTTGAGATCAAAGCGCTAAGTTGTTTTTTGCGAATAATTTCTTTGAGGTTGAGTTCGGCCCATTTTACCCCCGACTTCAAACTTTGGTAGCGTTTTTCATCGAGTTCAATATGGACCACATCGGGCTTCCACTCTCGAATCTGTTGCTTAACATCTTCGACAGAATCTGCAGAAATGTGGGCGGTGCCGACGAGCAGGATCTCTTTATCCTCTCGTTGGATTTCAAAAATTGAATTATTATTTGTAAAAGTAGAGTCGTTCAAACGGGCTCCGTGTTTTTAGTCGGTCGTCAATGTTCTTGGTTGGTTCCACACACTAATACAAAGAGCGGGAGGTCGAATCCCGAAAGATTCAGGGCAAATATATCTTTTGGGAGCGAAATATGGGTTGAAGTCGGCTCGGCTTTTCAGGGAATTCTTGAAATGCCCGTTTGCAAAATTCAAAGGAGCAGGTGCTTTTGAAAATGGGCCAAATGCCCCGGGAGTGAAATAATGGTGAAATCAATCATCCAACTTTGTGTTTTAGTTACCGCAGTGCTTTACTTCTCAGGATGTGCTGCTGAAATCATCAAAGATCCGACCATTGTGAGAGAGCAATTGGTGGGTTTTAATTTGGCGGTACAGTCTGGGAGGTATGACGAAGCACTTGAATTGCTAGTCGTTGAAGAGCGCAATGCGATTATGGGCTTAGATGGCGAGGTAAAAGACAAATATGCTCAAGGTATGAAACGCTTGAATTTGTCGACATTGCTTTCGAAAAATTTGTTTTTGGTTGATGGAAAGATCAAGGGAATGTTGAACGTGCTCGAAGAGGCAAACCGCTCAATGATTATCTCAGACGAACAGAGAAGCATGGGTATTCGCAGCTCTTCTTCGCGGCTTTCTAGCAGTAGTTTTGCAATGCCGGTCAACGACTCTTTGAGTTCATCCTCAGAGGATAAAGGAGAAGCATTGCCGCTTTCTTTATCTTCCTCTTCAGATTTAACATCCTCTTCTTTGGCCATATCTTCTTCGACAGAGCAAGGGATTCTTTCTTCGACAGAGAGTTCTCCGTCTGAACTATTGAGTTCTTCGGTAGCAAATGTTTCTTCTTCAGACGCTGAGTTTTCAAGTTCTGAAAAAATCATATCGTCTTCAACAGAAAGCTCCTCTGATGAAAAAGCGATGGCACCCCTTGAGCCCGATTCTACATTTGCAGAGCCTGTGAATGCGGGAGCGGTTCCTCAGGTTGTAAAAGAACTCGAAGAATCCGCTGACGCAATAATGCCTGAAGATATGCCTGATGAGGAGCTCAAAAGCGTTGAGTAAAAAATACGAGGGAATAGATTGGCTAAATCGTCGAATTCTATTCGGAATGAAAGCGGGCCTGGAAAATATCCAGGCCCTTTTGCGTGAGTGGGGAAATCCTCACGAGGGTTTAAGATATGTGCATGTTGCTGGGAGTAACGGCAAAGGGAGCACAATCGCATTGCTAGATTTTTTCTTGCGCAGAAGAGGAGTGCGCACTGCGCGCTACCATTCTCCTCATCTTGTAAGCGTGGTCGAACGCATTCGTATAAATGACGATTTTATTTCTAAAGATAAACTCGACGATCTATTGCTTAGGGTAAAAGTAAAATCAGAGATGTTGGGCTTAGAGCCGACATTTTTTGAGAGCGTGACTTGTGCTGCCTTTCTTTATTTTGCCGAAGAAAAGCCGGATTATGTTTTACTTGAAACAGGACTAGGGGGGCGACTTGATTCGACAAATGTGATTTCAGAAAATTGCCTCGCCATCGTGACGAGCATTTCTTTAGAGCATACGCAAATACTGGGGAATCGTCTCGAAGAGATTCTTTGTGAAAAATTGGGAATTGTTAAACCTACAGGTTGTTTGCTCACCCACCTTCCCGCTCAATTAAGTCAGTTGGCAAGGGATTATTGTTTGAAATGCGGGGTGGAGCATCACGAGGTTAGACACTTTACCCGCTGGGATCAATGGACAAAACAGTTAGACCTTACAGGAAGAGGGAAGTACTTTCAACTGAATTTGAAAACGGCATTGAGTGCGGCCTCTCTGTTGGGGCTTTCTGATGAGGAGTTGCGTGAGGGGTGTGCAGAGCTTCCTCAATATTCTTGGGAAGGACGTTATCAGAAATTGTTTGCCCCAGGATTGCCCTTAGTGTTGCTCGATGGGGCTCACAATTTAGAGGGTATAGAGGTTTTATTGTCTTCGGTTGAAGAAGAGTGGGGCGTTGAGGTGAATTTTGTTTTAGGAGCCTCTATTGAACGCAATCCCGTAGAATGGAGAGAAGGTTTTGCACGATTC
The DNA here is from genome assembly GCA_050300815.1 of Fibrobacterales bacterium. Taxonomy (GTDB): domain Bacteria; phylum Fibrobacterota; class Fibrobacteria; order Fibrobacterales; family CAWVXU01; genus JBNKYI01. The sequence continues at coordinate 14,463 of JBNKYI010000003.1, read as the reverse complement.
AAAGGGGAGCTTCTCTTGCCCCGTTGCTCTCATCTCAAGTTACATGCTCCCGAAACGATAGAGATGGCTTTGGATAAGGGAGAAATTTTGGAAAGTGCGCGCGAAACCTTTGAAAGAATGAAAGATGCAGCGAGTCAAGTTTGGGTTATTACAGGTTCGCTCTATTTTTTAAGTGAGTGGATTTTGATTTTGAGGGAATATTATCCACAGCTTTCTCTTTTTAAGGATTTAACTCCTGAGTTTAACGAGCGTTCACACAAACTCAACTGATTCGAACTGGCCCCTTATAGTGGGCCAGTTTGGATGGATTGAAAATGAAAATTGAAAATAAAAAATGGGCTGGAGTATCCAGCCCATCTGCCCATGTAATGGTAAACCAGCGTTTGCAAGGACGATTTAACTCATTACTTTCTACTTATCGCACTTTTGTCTTGCATTCTTTAGAAAAAAATATCGCTCTCCCCCTTTTTTCAAATATTGTGATATAATCTCACAGGTAGTGTTAAAATCAATCAGTTGCCGCAATGTGGAGAAAAAAATGGGTCTTTTGCAGAATCTGACGATCAAAATGAAATTGCGAATGTTATTGGCGCTATTTACTGTAATGGCTCTGTTTATGGGGTATAACTCTTTTGAAATATTAAACAGGGTGCAAGAGCGCCATGACTTGGTTGAAAATTTAGAAGAAAATGCGAAAATTCTTTTGCAGCGACAGGTCGATCATTATCGGTGGATGGAGCGGGCCTCTCAGTTTGTGTTTGACTCAGAAAATGGAGAGGCCTTTTTAGTAAATGTTGAATTGGATCACAAAAACTGTGGTTTGGGAGACTGGTACTATGGGGATAAGCGTAAAGATCTTGAAAAAAATGTACCGGATATCAAAGAACTGCTGGAGAGTTTAGGAAAGCCACATGAAGACCTGCATCAGTCAGCGAGAAATTTGCAAGAGATATTAAGCAGAGGTTTTGATGGCAAGTTAGAGGCGATGAACTTTTATAATAAAGAAATGAAAAAGAATGCAACAAAGGTTCAAAAGCTTCTCGCACTGATTGTTGAGAAAACCATTGCCCATGGCAAGGTGATTAAAACGGAAGCCGATCAGACGGCTAAATCAAGTTTGCAAATTTTGCTTGGGGTTACCGCTTTAGGAACCTTAATTGTGATTTTATTAAGCAGTTTAATCACGAAGAGTATCACCCGTTCGGTGACGAAAATTTTGGGCTCACTTAAGTTATTGGCTCAGGGCGATTTTACCCAAGAAACAGAAGTCAAAGGGAAGGATGAAATCGCAGAAATTGCGGTGGAGTTGAATCATTTTGTGGCGAATATGAACGAGGTTGTTTCAACGATTGTTGAGGATGCCGCGAGTGTTGCTGCTGCGGCAACACAACTTTCTGCAGTATCGACTCAGATTGCGAGTAACGCCAAAGAAACTAGCCTACAATCTTCTGCAGTGGCTTCATCAAGTGAGCAATCGACAAATAGTATTAACACCGTTTTGAATTCTGCAAACTACATGTCTTTGCTGATGAATACCGTAGCCGTGGCCATAGAAGAAATGAATCATTCATTGAGTGAAGTTTCAGAAAATTGTCAAAAAGAATTGAAAATAGCAGCAGAAGCAAATGTGCATGCAAAGAACAGTAAAGAAGTGATGGACCGCTTGGGCTCTGCGGCAAAGTCAATAGGCAAGGTCATTGAAGTGATCAGTGATGTTGCTGATCAAACCAATTTGCTTGCATTGAATGCGACGATTGAGGCTGCTTCGGCAGGTGAGGCGGGTAAAGGCTTTGCCGTTGTTGCTGACGAAGTTAAGGTATTGGCTAAGCAAACGGCTCAGGCGACAGGGCAAATCGAAAAGCAGATAGATGAAATGCAATTGAATACGGTGTCGGCGATCAATGCAATTGATTCTGTCTTTAGAGTGATTGAAGAAGTGAATTTGATTTCGCAAACCATTGTTGCTGCAATTGAAGAGCAACAGGTAACGGTAAAAGAGATATCCTACAGTATTTCTGAGGTAAACACGGGTGCCGAAGACGTTTCAAAGAATGTTGCAGAATCGGTAGCGGGTTTAAAAGAGGTCTCATCGGCAATTGTAGGGGTGAGTGGCGCTGCAGTAGACACAGCGACGGGGATCGCGCAGGTGCAGTCAAGTGCGGTAGAGATGGCGAAGCTGTCTGAAAATCTAAGGACGCTTTTATCTCAGTTTAAAACAAAGGGTTAAGAAACAAAAAATCCATCGCGGCAGCGATGGATTTTTGCGGAAGTTTTGAATGCGTACCATTCTCTCCTTATATCGCCTATTTTGATTATTGACTTTAACTTTTTTCGACATAGAATAAAAAAAAGAGATTCTCCCGTAGGAGAATCCCTTTTATCCGAAGAGAATCCAGTCCTTTTTAACCAATTAAACCGAGAACCGTTTGAGGCACAGAGTTAGCTTGAGCTAACATCGATGTCGACGATTGGGTTAAGATTTGGTGCCGGGTAAAGTTAGTGGACTCCGCAGCAAAGTCAACATCGCGAATACGAGATTCCGCATCTTGAGTGTTGTACTCTTGGTTGCTCAGGTTATTGATGGCGTGTTCAAGCCGGTTGACATAAGCACCCACATCAGAGCGCATGTTATTGACCGATTTAATTGCGGTATCAATGTTGCTGATTGCAGAAAGGGCTGCTGATTGGGTAGAGACACCTAAAGAGGTGCTGCCACCAGTCAGTGATAATGCCCCAGCTGTCATGGCATCAATGGTGATTGATAGATTGTCGGTGCCCGCTTTGTCATTTGCACCAATGTGCAATAAACAAGAAGCAGAACCAGATCCCCCAAAAGAGGTCGAGCCTCCGGCAATCAGAGTTTGACCGTTGTACTGAGTACTTGTTGAAATCCTATCAATCTCGTTCACAAGGGCGGTAAATTCTTGGTCCAAATAGCTACGATCCGTTGATGTCAAGGTATCGTTCGCCGCCTGTATCGAAAGTTCTCTCATCCTTTGCAGGGTTGAAGAAATTTCGTTCGCTGCACCTTCAGCAATTTGAAGGAGAGCGATCCCATCTTGAGCGTTGGACTTTGCACGGTGCATTCCTCTAATTTGAGTACGCAACTGTTCAGATACCGACAAACCCGCTGCGTCATCCGATGCGCGGTTGATGCGAAGACCTGTCGATAGCTTTTCAAGAGATTTGCCAAGTGAACCATTGGCATTTTGTAGCGCTGTATGCGTGATCAGCGCATTCACGTTATGATTAATACGCATTCTAAACCTCCGTGTTCAGAAAAATATGTGAACCGGGCTTCCGTTCCCGGGTTTGAGAGAGGCTTCCGCAAACCTCTCCCATTACTTATATCGGGAGGTTTAGAAAAAACTTTAGCCTTTTCTTTAACTTTTTTTTCATGTAAAGAATAAGACCTTGATTTTACTGAGTTAAGCTTGAATCCTTCGCTGGAGTATTAAGAGAATCTACTTGAGGTTTGGGGAACAATGCGACGGTGGAATCAAGATGAGTAACGAAGCTGTTAAGGGCATTGTCAAATTGTTCTTGCAGTTGGTTTTCGAGAAACAGGCCAAAAATACGTCCCATTGGGTAGCTGAGTTCGCCCGTTGACTGCCAAGTGACTTCGGTAGAGTCTTCTGTGGTTTTTAGCGTCCAAGTATCTGCAGTTGTGACTTCTCGAGGCTCAACAAACTCAACGAGAATCTCAAGACTTTCGTCTTTCTTTTGGCGTTTGACCGTCATCGAACCTTTACCTATACGTTCGCCTTTCCAGAAAAACCCCTTATCAGATTCTTCAATGACAGCGGTGCTGTCCGCTCGAAAAAGCGGAGACCAATTTTTCCAGAATTGAAAATCACTGAGGTGGCTGTAAACTTCTTGACGTGAAATGGGGGTTTTGACTGATGAGGTGAGTGTGTAATGATCGGGCATGAAAATCGCCGAGATAAGCATAAGCACTAAGGTGAGGGCGAGAAATTTGACAAAAGAATTGGCGTATTTCATAAGACTCCAAAAAGTGAGGACACGAGAGTCAAATGTAGAAAATTACGGCTTAACCTTTTTTTGATCCTCTTTTTCTTCATCTAAAGGGATGGCTCCAGGCAGAGCGATATGAGAGGTCGAACGAGTCCAGGTTTTAAATCCCTTTTTCTTTTTGTCGTCGTCTCTAAAAAGCATGAGAAGGCGCTCTTGTTCAAATTCTTCGCGATCGATATTGCGCATGTAATAGGGGTCGTTGGCAAAATCTCGAGTGTCGATTTGTTCTTTGACCATCTCATCTTCATTTTCAAAGTCGCTTGTGCCTTCCCATATAAAAGGAGTGAAAAAATCGTCATTTCCCACGTTAACGGTGTCGAGATTTAAGGGCTTACTGGCGGCTAAAAGAGAGTCTTTAGCGCGTTCTTTATGGGATTCTAAAGGTTGGGTCTTATTTTCACGTTCTTGCCCTAAGGCCAAAGAACCCACTCCACTCAAGAGAAAGGTTATTGTTAAAAGAGAAAGAAAAGAAAACTTCACAGGGGCAAACAAAGAAATCATGAGGGTACTTTAGGTCAATCATTTTCCTCATAATATAATGATTCCCTTTAGAAAGCCCAGAAGAATTGGTAAAAACGAAGAGTGATATTTGCCTTCTGTTCCTGCGTTGTTCTCTGATCTTAGATATCAGAGAACGAAAATTGAGAAGATTATTTTTCGTAAAGAGAAAGCGAGGGCTTGACCTTGGTACCCGTTTCTAAGCACCCCTCTTGCCAACGACGCCAAGCGACACCGGCGATCATGGCCCCATTATCGGTGCACAGTGAGGGTTTAGGAAAGTAAACTTCAAAGCCTTGTTTGCGACCGTGGTATTGCAACTGTTCTCGCAGATAAGGGTTTGCGCTTACTCCCCCGCCAACCACGAGTTTTTGTTGTCTGGTTTTTTTTATGGCCCATAGACACTTTTTAACAAGAGCATCTACGATGGCTGTTTCGAGAGAGGCGCAAATGTCGTTTAGGTTTTCTCTAATGAAATTGGGCCCATGTTCTTGAGTGTAACGCAGCACAGAGGTTTTTAACCCTGAGAAGCTAAAGTCGCCATTGTCTTCGTGCGCTAAGGCGCGGGGAAAACGATGAAATTTTCGATTTCCTTTTTGAGCGAGCTTTGAGATGATGGGCCCAGCGGGATAGCCTAGGCCCAAAAGTTTTCCTGATTTGTCAAATGCTTCACCGGCGGCATCGTCTCGGGTGCGACCCATGAGGGTGAATTTAAAGGGGGTTTTCACCTCAGATATTTCGGTGTGTCCTCCTGAAACGGTTAAACAAAGATAAGGCGGGCGCAATTCGGAGAAACTCAATTCGGCGGCGGCAATGTGACCTTCGAGATGATTGATTCCGATAGAATCAATCCCTAACCCTTGGGCAAGCCCTTGGGCAAAAGAAGCGCCGACAAGCAAGGGGCCGAGCAATCCGGGGCCGCGAGTGTAAGCGATGAGAGAGAGATCAGACAATTCTTTTTGAGCTTCAGAGAGTGCGGTTGTGACAATAGAATGGATTTTTTCGAGGTGAGCTCGAGCGGCGACTTCAGGAACCACACCGCCAAAGGGGGCATGCTCATCGAGTTGTGAATAGAGGGTGTTGGCGAGAACGTTGCCGTTGGAATCTACAATACCACAGGCGGTTTCGTCGCAAGAACTTTCAATTCCCAGAAAGATCATGCAGAGAATCTCCTTGCAGGTGGAGTCGAGTGAAGGTTTCAGGTTGCACAGAGTAGTTTAAAACGGCAGCTGGGTAGCGAAGAGAGGGTGCGAGTTGCGTTTTGCCCTCAATTTCAAAGCGACTGTTTTCGATGAATAAATAGAGCTCTGTTGGCGTGATTTTGTCGAGGTTCTTTTGCCCCCCGCGCAGTGTCAATGTGGCGGTTTCGGGTGAGAGTTTGAAAGTCCCTCTTCGATCGGGGGGAATGAGGGATACAGGAAAGTTTTCGAAAGTGCGGGTGCCCAGCTTTTGCACCTCAAGGTGCACCTGAATACTGTTGCGGTGCAAACTTAGGCCTTGAGGAGAGGGATTTGAAAGAGGGATATTGAGGGTTGTGTCTTTGCGAAGACCATTGATTCTAAAGGGTATTGTTGGGATGTTTAAGGTGCGAGCGATTTCTCGGCGCCCTCCGCTGATTTCGATAGATACGGGATCGGATTGCAATTCGTTGACAACGACATAGCCTTCGGCCGGCAAAACTTCAACGTCGAGTTGCACAGGGCTTTTTCGGTTTAACTTGGGTTCGATGGTTAAAGAGAGATTGCGAGGAGAGAGAACCTGCACAACGGTTAACTGAAAGTTCAATGTTTGGTTCTCTAAAAGTTTGGGTGTGATGACGATGGAGGTGTCTCCGAGAGTTGCGTGACTTAAATTGAGCTTGATAGGAAGCTTTAGCGGGTCAATAGAAATCAAATCCCATCCTGTGCCCTCTACTCGCAATCGAATCGTGTCAGGCGGAAGGTGTTCAAGGGCCAGATTTTCGGGTAGGTTGTCGAATAACAGGGGAAAAGTGTATTCCCTTTGGTATTCTCTAGATAAACTCACAAAAAACCAGAGCGCAACCCCGACCACACAAGCGGATATCTTAAGTGAGAGGTGGTTCATGAGACTCCCGTAAGCAAAGGTTATATTTAGATTTGATAGGACTCAATATAGAAATCCCCCCTATCTTCAGGAGTATGGCTTGCAGTCAAACCTGCCTTATCTTATTACTCAGACCTTTAAGGGAATGAAGCGAAACCGCTTGATCTTGTTGCCCGCTGGGGTCACACTGTTTTTGTGTTCTCTATTATTTATGATCTCTTTGGGTCTGTTGCAGGGCATTTATCACCTCGACACCGATAGTGACGAGGTTTGGAAGTTGCGTATTTTTTTGACGGGTGGATTGGATTCAACAGCCGTTGAGCGAGTGGGACTCGCATTAGCCGGTGCCCTTGGGGTAGAAAGAACGGAATGGATTGATCCCGAGAAGGCGAAGGCTCGGTTTGTCGAGCGCTTTGGCGAAGAATGGTTTAATCCGCTAGACAAAAATCCCTTGCCCGGCTCTTGGGAAGTGTGGCCGCAGCCCAGTTTTAGAAATTCTTATCGATTGGATCAGTTGGCTCAGAATTTTACCCAAATCGACGGGGTTGAAGAGGTGATTACTTCTTCAGAGAGTTTGCGCTTGCTCGAGGGAAAAAAATGGCAAGTGATATTGGGATCGACAGCCGTCGGATTGCTTTTATTGGGTACCCTTTGGCTTATTCTGCGAAATTCAGTGCGGCTTTCTCTTCTTTCTCGTCGCCTACTGGTCGAAAACATGAAGTACATGGGGGCGAGTCAGAATTTTATTCTCTTTCCCTTTATTGCCGAAGCTCTCTTTCTCTCGCTGCTCAGTTGTGGCTTAGCCATTATTGCTTGGTGGCCGGTTTATTGGGGAGTGCAAAGTGTAGCGCCATTTTTTGTGTTGACCCGAGGGCAGGTGCTTTGGGTGCAATTGCCTGTTTTACTTCTGGTCAGCGTCATGGCGGTGAATGGAACCATTAAAACCGTGAAGCAGTTTATCTGGCAGAAAGAGTCGTGAGAGAGTCGTGATCTCAATGGGTAATAAAAAAAGAGCACTGATTGTTGGAGTGCTTTTCTTAGTGGCAAGCCCTTTGGTTTTTGCCTCTCGCTTTGATAAAGAATTGAGTCAGCGACGTCGAGAGCTCAAGCAGATTAAAAATGAAATTGAGAGCCAAAAGCTCGAAGCTAAAAAACTCGCTCAAAAGGAAGTAGGAACATTAGAAAGTTTGAACCAACTTCGTCAGGATATTGAAAACTCTCAACGGGTACTCGAAGTGCTCGAGCAAACAAAGTCGGCACTCAATGGTTCAATTAATGAAAACTCACAAATGGCAGATAGTCTGTCTATCGAAATCGCCTCGGGAAAAAAACGCCTGGCCGAGAAAGTGGTTTATCTCTATAAACACGGAGAACCTGATTACGCCGCTCGTTTGGTTAAAGCAGAGTCTCAGAGTGAGTGGCTTGAAGAATATGTTTATCTCAAAAGCCTCTTAGAATCTGATCGGCGTTTGATCACGCGTTTGCACAATCAGAAAAGTGCGAGTGATTCTTTGCACAGTTTGTTGCTTTCACGCCGTCAAAGTTTATTAGAAAATGAACGGCAAAAAAAGAAACAGAGAGAAATACTCAATAAGAAAGCGAAAGAAGAGAAAGAAATGCTCGCTCGCTTGCAGGGAAACAGAGAGCTACTCGAAAAGGCGGTGCTAGAGTACGAAAGTCATCAAAAAATTCTTTTGGGTTTAATCGAAAGACTTGAAAAAAAACGCAAAGAAGAATTAGCGAGGGCTAAAGCGCACAAAGATCAACAGGCAAAGGCAAAAACGGGATTGGGGAAAATTTGCAGCCCTGTGAAGGGCAAGATTGTTTCGGAGTATGGATTTCATATGCACCCTGATCTCAAAACGAAAACCAAGAATTTGGGAATCGAAATAGAATCAAGCTCAAAAGCGAAGGTGAAGGCTGCTCGCGACGGTGTCATTGCTCAAATTGTCGATCTACCGGCTAAGGGGTTGAGCATCATCATTGATCACGGAGACAGTTTTTACTCGGTTTACGGGCGATTGTCGGGGTCGAAGGTGCAGGTGGGGCAAAAAGTGAGCAGTTGTGAGGAAATTGCTAATATTGGGAGCCAAAGGGGTGATTCTAAGCCCACACTTTTCTTTCAAGTCAGTAAAGGGGTGAAGACTCTTGATCCTAGAAATTGGTTGCGCAATGCCCAATAGGGCTGCTCATCTTCTGGGGGATAAAGGATCTCCGAAAAAATCAGAATAAAGGTTGCATGTACCCAAATATTGAAAAAGTCTATATCGAGATGCAAAAGGCCTGGCTAAAGCAAGGCTTGCCTTCAACTCTTTTGATTAAAGGCAAGCTTGGAGTAGGAAAAAAATATCTCGCTCTGAAATTAGCACAGTTAATCAGTTGTGAAAAAAGCGTGTCGCGGCTAGAGCACTCGGTCGAAGAAAAGAGCGCAGCGATAGAAGTTCCCTGTGGCCGGTGCTTTTCTTGTCGTCAATTTCAATGGGAACAAAAGGACGTATCGACCGAAGACGGTAGACGGCAGGTGATGGTCGATTGGCTGACTCCCCTTGAGGGCACCTCGGCAGAGCTGGCTAAACTTGAGGCTCGTCGAGACCGCATTCAAGAAAATGTGCAGGGTATTTTGAAAAATCCTTTTGCTTTAAAACCTTGGTCTGATCAAGCGAAACATCGAGTAGAAGCAGCGCGAGATCTAATGAAAGAGCTGCAAGGAGGGTCTGATCGCTATCGTGTCGTGATTATTCCCGACGCCGAAAGGATGGATGCCCCTGTAGCGAATGCTCTGTTGAAAATTCTCGAAGAAGCTCCTGAGCGGGTCTGGTTTATTTTGACCACTTCACATCCCGAACGCCTACTTAAAACGATCATTTCTCGCTCACTTCAAATCGCATTGACTCCTTTAGGATTGTCTGATTTTGCTCAAGCGATGGTGACTCAGGGGCAGTTTAATCCCGAAGAAATGGAATGGCTCTACTACTTTTCTGAAGGTGCAATGGGCTATGGTCTGAGTTTTGATGGCGCTGAAGTGTTAGCCTGTCGAGATTTTGCTTTGAACCTATTGCGTCAGACCCTTGAAAAATATCCCGGAGACGTTTTGCGTTTTATAGAACAAGACGAGGGCTTTAATCAGTTTTTGAATCAAGGAAATCTAGGTGTCTTTTGGAGAATGTTGGCTTTGATCTTTGATCAAGTTATGCGCGATCAATTCGCTCAAAATCCGCTCAAATTTGACAACGAATTTTTAACCCGCTTAGGTCGAGAAAAACTTTTTCGCATGCACGAACACCTCGTAGAAATACTTAGAATGCCTGATACGGTCAGACCTCAAGTGCGCTTGGCCAAATGGGCAATGGAATGCTCGCTGATTCAAGAGGGGGTATTGTAATGGTTAAGAAAATAAAAATTCTACCTCCTGAAAGAAATGGATCTGCTGAGATCAAAAATTTTGCCGCCGAAATTAAGGCCCCCGAGTTTGTCGCTGAGGGCTTGTATCGCTTGGGAATTGAAACCGCCGAAGAAGCCCGTCATTTTTTTGTTCCTCATTTAGAAGGGGTGCATCCTCCTCAATATCTAAGAGGAATGGAAGAGGGGTTGGACATTGCCGAAGAGGCTTTACAAAATGGAGGGAAAATCCTCATTCACGGCGACTATGATGTCGATGGCCTTTGCGGAACGACATTGCTCACAGAGGCGTTGCGTCGCTTTGGCTTCACTCATGTGACTCCCTTTGTGCCCAATCGCTTTAAGGAAGGTTACGGCATTTGTCGAGAAACCATCGAAAGTTTTGCCCGTCGAGGCTATCGCTATTTATTTACGGTCGATACGGGAATCACCGCGCTAGGCGAAATTGAGTTGGCGGTTGAACTTGGCATGAAGGTCGTGGTGATGGATCATCACCAGCAAACCGAAGAGCTGCCTCCGGCGCAAGCGATCTTAAATCCTCAACAAAAATCGTGCGATTATCCCAATGTTTTTTTGTGTGGAACGGGTGTCGCCTTGAAGTTTATTGAAGGGTTAAGTCAACGACTTGATCTAGAAATGCCTTTTTTATTAGATCTGTTTTTGCTGGGAACTTTAGCGGATATGATGCCCGTGGTGGGTGAAAATCGAATATACCTAAAGAATGCTTTGCACAATTTGTTTCGATGCGGTCGCCCAGGGGTGAAAGCCCTTCTTGAAGAGGCGCAAATTCAAGAGGATAATGTCAGAGCTCAAGACATTCTCTTTAGAGTAACTCCCTTGATTAATGCCGTGGGCCGTATGGGTGATCCTTCTTTGGCTTTGGATCTCTTGCTTTCTAAACATCCCGCTGAGGCCAAGCGTTTGGTTGCGAAAATGAAAGAGGCCAATTTGATTCGCCGAGAAACAGAAGGAAAACTCTACGAAGAAATTTTAGCTCAAATAGAGAAAGATGCTGATCTTCTTCAGCAAAAGGTGCTCATTGTTGGTGGGCGCTCTTTTCATCAGGGCGTCATCGGAATTGTCGCCGCTCGTCTCATCGAAAAATATCAAAAACCTGTGGCGATAATTTCTGTGGATAATGAAGGAATGGGACGCGCATCGGCGAGGTCGGTCGATGGATTTAATTGGCCTCTGGCTTTGGCCGAATGTGCAGAGTGGCTTCCCAAGTGGGGAGGGCACTATTACGCTGCGGGATTTAACGTGCGAGAAGAAAATATTTCTAAGCTCAGAGCGCGTTTAAATGAAATTGCTGATCGCATTGAGTTTAAGCCCGAGCAGATTCGAGAAATACAAACGGATTTTGCGATTGAATTTGAGGAAATCGACTCGAGTACAATGGAGTGGCTACAGAGATTTGAACCTTTTGGAGCCCAAAACGAAATGCCTGTGTTTTTTACAGAACAGGTTTTTCTCGGTGGCGAATGTCGAGTTGTCGGAGGCTCTCATCTCAAACTTAAAATACAGAATAAGGGCAGGTATTTTGATGCCATTGCCTTTGGTATGGGAGAGTGGGCCGATGTCCTAAAAGACTACCAAGGTGCCTTTGATATTGCTTTTCGCCCCGTGTGGAATCACTTTAGAAATAAAAAAATGTTGCAGCTGCAAATTTCGGGTATTCAGATTCCCGTGTCTGAAGTTGCTTCTATCGCTTAATGAGAGATTGAGGTTTTGTTATGAAAAAATCAAATAAAATGTGGGAAGGTCGTTTTGAATCGGGAATGGCTCCCCGTATGGAGGCCCTTAGCTTTTCGCTTCACTTTGATCAAAAGCTTTTGGTTGAAGACGTTGAGGCCAGCGTTGCTCATTGCAGTGCATTGCTTGAAGCAGGTGTGCTCAATGCAGACGAATGGGAGAGAATGACGACAACCCTTCGAAAAATTCGCGAAGACCTTCTTGCCGGTGAGAATCTTTATTCAGAGAGAGATGAAGATATTCATATGGCTATTGAGCGAATTCTCACTGATCGCTTGGGAGATCTGGGTAAAAAGTTGCATTCAGGGAGATCGCGCAATGACCAAGTGGCCACCGATTTTCGTCTTTATTTACTCAATCGGGCAAAAGACCTTAAGAAAGAGGTTGTCGCCCTACAAGAAAGTATTTTGGAGTTGGCTGAGACTCATTTTGGCAAGGTGATGCCAGGCTACACTCACGTTCAGCAGGCGCAGCCGATTTTATTTAGTCACTATCTCTTGTCGTACTTTTTTGTTTTATCTCGAGATGTGAAACGGCTAGATCATTTTTCTGATGTACACTCTTTGATGCCTCTGGGATCGGGAGCAATAGCGGGATCTGCTTTTCCTTACCAACGCCAACAGGTGGCGAGCTTATTGGGTTTTCATTCGGTAACTCCCAATTCTATTGATGCGATCTCTCACCGAGATGCTGCCCTCGATTTTTTAAATATCTGCTGTATTTTGCAAAATACGATGAGTCGTTACGCAGAGGATTTCGTGAATTGGAGCACTTGGGAATTTGGCTTTTTGACTTTACATGATGCCTATTCGTCGGGCTCGAGCATGATGCCACAGAAAAAAAACCCAGACTCAATGGAACTTATCCGAGGCAAAGCGGGACGTGTGATTGGAAATTATACGGCGCTTTACGCAACCAGTAAAGGGGCCCCTCTTAGCTACAGTCGAGACTTGCAAGAAGATAAAGAGCCGGTGTTTGATTCTTTTGAGACGGTAAAGGTTTGTCTAGAGGTTATGCGTGAAAGTCTTGAATCGGCTCGATGGAATTTCGATAAGATGGAATCTCGTATGCTGCCCGAATTACTGGCGACAGACTTGGCAGATCTTCTCGTTGAATCGGGAGTACCTTTTAGAGAAGCTCACCATATCGTCGGTCGCATTGTGGGTGAAGCCGCTAAATCGGGATGTTCCTTTTTAGAACTTTCGGATGAAAAATGGGAGGGTGTGCCCCATCCTGCAGAGGTTAAAGCCAAATTGACCTATGAATTTTCGATTTCTCGTCGTTCAATCGAGGGGGGGACAGGTCACGATTCTGTGAGAAAACAATTGGAATTGGCTAAAAAAATGCTTGGGGAATTACGGTAGACAAAGCGGTGTCCATTGTCTAAATTCGGGGGCCACTAAAAGGATGTATTTATGTCATGGTTGAGAAACATTAAGTCGGGCGTATTCACTACCACCAAAAAAGATGTGCCCGTTAATCTGTGGGTCAAATGTGAGGGATGCAAAGAAGTTCTTTATCGCAAAGAGCTTGAGAAAAATCTTTGCGTTTGCGACCATTGTGGTCACCATTTTGCTCTTCCCGCTGACGAATATGCGAAAATGTTGTGCGATGAAAATTCGTTTGAAGAAATGGATGTGAATCTCGAAACGAACGATCCGTTAAAGTTTTCGGCTAAGAAGAAATACCGTGAGAGTCTAGCCAGCGCTGTGGCTAAGACCGGTCGAAAGAATGGCATCTATTCAGGAGTGGGCAAAATCGAAGGTCGCCCTGTGGCCATTGCTATTATGGACTTTCGCTTTGTCGGGGGGTCGATGGGATCGGTTGAAGGAGAAAAGATAGCTCGCGTTTTTAGAAAAGCCCTTGAGCTAAAGTGTCCAGCCATTGTCGTCTCTCAATCAGGTGGCGCACGTATGCAAGAAGGTGCGCTTTCACTCATGCAAATGGCCAAAACATCTGCCTTTTTAGCGCGTATGGACGAGCAAAAGCTTCCATTTATCTCTATTTTAACTCACCCAACTACAGGTGGGGTGACTGCTTCTTTTGCAATGTTGGGCGATGTGAATATTGCAGAACCCAAAGCCCTGATCGGTTTTGCAGGAGAGCGGGTTATTAAAGAAACCATTCGTCAAAATCTTCCCGAAGGATTTCAGCGCTCTGAATTCTTGCAAGAAAAGGGTTTTATTGATTTTATTTCTCCTCGACTTGAAATGAGAAATCGAGTGGCGCAGATGATCGAATACTTTATGGGCTAATCCCCGTCTGTTTTATTTTGTGTTTAGAAAAGGGCTGTTTCGAGAGAAACAGTCTTTTTTGTATAAACGAAAACCACCGGCTAGGCCGGTGGATCCTTTTTGTCGATCTACAAAAGGGGGCCGCTGTCGCGCGGCCGCGACGCATCAAATCAGGATTAAGTCGTGAGGTTCGAAGAATTGTACACCTCAGAGTCACCTCAGAGTCGCCTCAGAGATCAGTTTGCAATTTTCATAAACACCGTGAATGAAAATTCACTCTTCTCTCCGGCGCTGAACGCCAATGAGCGGGGCGGCAACTGAGCCCCTAATTTTGCTCACAAAATTGGCGAAGACTAAACCTTAAATGAGCCCGGCGAATCACGCCGCATAGCGGTGGCCTTTCAGCGCCCAGCCTTCAGCGGCGCCTGAGCTGAATCGCTTTACCCCCCTTTTGTCGATCTACAAAAGGGGGCCGCTGTCG
>JBNKYI010000002.1:0-26615 GCA_050300815.1 Fibrobacterales bacterium | reverse complement strand
TGGCCATTCCCGTCGAAACGTGAATATCTCCTTGGTAGTTGTCGGCCAACCACTGTAACATTTCATAGTGATTGTTACAGGCCGAAGGAATTTTAATAAAGTCAGGATTTAGTGATGCGATTTCTTTAGCTGAGGTTAAATCCCACACAGAAGTCGAATAACCAATACCAATTTCATCACAATAAGTCTTTAACTCTGCATGTTGCTCTACACTAAATTCAAGAAATTCACGATGCTCACCATAAGTTTCCCCGTATGAATTTGCAGGATTAGGATGAGGAGTATTATACTGTTCTTCAGTTAATAACTCTTTATTATTGCGCTTTTGAAATTTAGCGTAATCGGCATTGCAATAAATTTTAGCAACCTTAATCAACTCTTTGGCAATTTCCATATTGCCTTTATGGTTACAGCCGATCTCGGCTATAGTCTTAGCTTGTTTCATTTTCACCTACTTAATTTTCTGATTGTTTTTGATTATAAACTCAATAGCTTCGCGAATGGCCATATCACCACCCCTATTCTGCAAAACCAAATCCGCATGATTTTTTATTAGTGGCACTGCATCAGCAGGACAAATTCCCCAGCTTACAGAACATATATTCGCCAAGTCATTAATATCGTCGCCCACATAAGCAACTTCATTTCTCAATATCTTCATTTTAGCCAACAAAAAATTCAATCTTGAGAACTTATCTTTAACCCCTAAATAAGTGTGTTCTATTCCCAATTTATTCATACGAGATCTAACAATTTCACTTTGCTCTGATGTCATTACAACAGGAGTAATACCCGATTCTTTCAATAATTCGAATCCCATTCCATCGCGCAAAGAGAATGTCTTAAATAACTCACCATCTACCGATACCCCTACTTTTCCATCAGTAAATACACCATCGACATCAAACACCATAAGTTTTGTTTTAGCCGGGTTTTGTTTAAGTTGTCTCAACTTGTTTTCAAGTAGTTTTTCAACTACGGGCCAATCTGAAGCTTCATCAATTTCGTAAAATGAACTCTCGTCCATTTTTACCAAACCAATTTTTCCACTGATTCGATTTCGAGAACTAAGGAAATTCTGTTTTCGCGTAAAATACACTGCCCCATTCTCGCACCACTGGCCCTTGAAGTCTTGACGTCGAGGGCGAGCCATAAAGTCGTAATTTAGGCAATTGCCATCATCATCCCAAAAAAATCTCTTCATTTCTACAACAGAAAGAGTAGAATCCACTTCACCTCTTTCGATTTGCTCAATTCCATTATTTATATCTTCAGAGGTTAGAAGGGGACTTGTAGCTTGAATAAGACCTATTAAATCAAAATCTTCTGAATATTTTTCAGCTGCTTCAATTATCGCCAATTCTGATGAAGCCACATCAGTAGCCGATTCTTCACTTCTCTTGATTGCAATAATTTTTGACGTCCAAGAATATTCCTTTTCAACAAAGGCCAATATTTCTTCATCGTCTGTGAAAAGAATGACATGATCTATTTTTGAAAATAAAGACTCACCTAGCACCCATTGATACAAGGGGCGACCTAAAAGTTTTTTCTTGTTTTTACCGGGGATTCCTTTTGAACCAGCCCGCAGAGGAATAATGGCGATTTTATGCATAGACTTTTAACGGCAAAGTAAAAAAAAAATGTTTGTCCCGATATCCTAAATTCAAATTCTATCGTTACTCTCTTCACCCTGTCATCACTTGATCTGAGGATTTTGTATTGGAAGAGCTCGCTGTAAAGTTTCAACGTTTTGAATCTGATTTTTCTCTGCTTGATAGACACCTAAAGACAACTGAAAACGAAGCATGGTACTTCTGGAGCTGTCTCAGAGTTGAGGTTTTTGACCTTATTGCCACTAAAAAGCTACAGCTACAGCCCAAATTTCACAAGAAAAGATCTTTCACCTTAAAGAATCTTTTCAACTCCGCTGTTTATGCAGTAACTCGCAACCCCATTTTTATAAAAAAGAATCAAAAACTTTTCTTGAATCACCCTCGTAGAATACAACTTGAGGATGGATATTTTCACGATATCTATGTCGATTTTCTGACCGAAAAAGAAGATACTCACTTAGAGTTTTCCTTTAACGGACTACACTTCAACCCCATAAATCACAAAAAATCTTATTACACCGATTTTATTCAGCTTTGTGCAAAAATTTATCAGAAATTACATTCCTCTGCTTTTTGTCTCGCACCCAATGACACAGAATTTATAGGGCAAGTAGAGATTGAATTTGAAATACGTTTTGGCTTCAAACTCAATCTGATGTCTCTCTTAACAAATCGTTATGCCTTTTGGTACCCCCGCAAAGCTCTATTCAAAAAATTTCTTCAGTGGAAAAGGCCAAAGGTTTTGGTTTTAGTTGTCAATTACGGACACGAATTTCTTATTTCTGCTGCTCAAGAGCTAAAAATACCTGTCGTTGAATTGCAACATGGCACTATTTTTCCAGAGCACATGGGATATTCCTTCCCGCAATCACGCAAAAAATACTTTCCTGATTATCTATTAACCTTTGGTCCTGCTTGGTCTCATTATACCCCAATCCCTTTGCCTGATTCACAGATCATCCCCATTGGATACGCCTATCTTGAAAAATTTATGCGTCATGACACTGCTAAAAAAGATGTTTTAGTTGTTGTCTCCCAGCCGACCATAGGAAAGGATCTTGCCCAATATGTGCTCAAGTTGCTTTCTGATTCCGATTTTTGCAGTCGTGTTACTGTTATTTATAAGATGCATCCACAAGAAAAACTTGTGTGGAAAGAGCAATATCCCGAACTCAATCATCCACAAATTAAAATCGCTGGCGATGAGCCTATTTATAAACTGTTTAGCGAATCTAAATGGGCTTTGGGAGTGTATTCTACAGCGTTGTTCGAAGCTCTCGCTTTTAAATGTCATGTTTTTATTCTTGATCTCCCTCCTGCAAAAGTGATTCTTAAATATCTTGAAAACTCACCTATGGCAAAAAAGGTCACCACTGAGAAATCCCTTATAAACTCATTAGCCTATGAACCTCTTAATGAAAATTTCGATTTTTTCTTTACATCAAATGCAAAACAAAACTTTGATCGCTTTATACGCCAATTTGACTAACTTGAATATACAGAATTTTGACTTATATCCACTTTAATACCTTTATCCCATGAACTTCTGCGATCTTAAATCCCAATATCTGCGCTATCAATCTGAAATTGATGAAGCGATGGCTCAAGTGCTCGACAAGGCTCAATATGTTTTTGGCCCCCAAATCACAGATCTCGAAAGATCTCTGTGCTTGTTTTTAAACTCAACCTACGCCGCCACCTGTGCCAACGGAACCGATGCCCTTTATCTAGCCCTCAAGGCGGCGGGCATAGGCCATAAAGATGAAGTACTCACCACTCCCTTTACATTTTTTGCCACTGCCGAAACCATCGTTCAAGTCGGAGCAAAACCCGTCTGGGTTGATATTGATCCTGCGGATTTTAACATCAATCCCACTTTAATTGAAGAGAAAATCACCCCAGCGACTAAAGCAATAATCGCCGTCTCTCTCTTCGGGCTCCCCGCAGAGTTTGAGGCCCTTCGAGAAATTGCTCACAAACATCACCTCGTGTTGATTGAAGATGCCGCCCAGAGTTTAGGAGCTCTTTACAAGGGCGAGCGCTCTGGTGCCCTAGGAGATCTCAGCACCACGAGTTTTTTTCCGGCGAAACCCTTGGGATGTTTTGGAGATGGTGGTGCGCTTTTTACGAACGATGATATTTTTTATCAAGACGTGCTCAAAAGAAAAAATCACGGTCAAGGCGAGCGCTATAAACACGATTTTAACGGCGTTAACAGTCGCTTAGACACCTTGCAGGCGGCCGTTCTAAGCATCAAACTTTCTCACTACGAAGAAGACATTCGCCGCCGCCAACAAATTGCTCTAACGTATATCGAAGAATTGAGAGAATACGTGCAAACTCCTTCTCTCTTTACCCACAAATCTAGCGTTTGGGCCCAATTCACCCTACGCACGCAGAGTCGACTGCAATTGACAGAACATTTGCAAAAGCACCAAATCCCCTTTGCAATTCACTATCCCATCCCTTTGCACCAACAAAAAGCCATGGAACGATTTGGAAAAATCGAATTGCCAGAGGCTGAAAAAGCCAGCGAAGAAGTTATCAGCTTGCCCATGAGCGCAGACTTAACAGAAAGTGACCAAACAAAGGTGATTGAAACGGTAAAGGATTTCTTTAGGGGCTAAGATTAAACTCTAAAAGTTGGCCCGACATTTCATACCAATTTTTAAATCCCGGCCAACCCGCTTGGCCATCAGTAAAGTTTTTCCAATTCAACAGCACCGTATTTAAAGGATCGACAATATCGCTTGCATCTGCTGTTACCAAATCGGGAATTTGATCTAACAATGAAAAAATCGATTCTCTAAACTTGGTTAAAACGCTTTGAATCGCCAAAGCGTTTGCTTTTTTTGTCGAATCAAGCTCGGTTTGCAAACGAAGTTGATTTAACAGCTCAATAAACCCATCTAACTGCTCAATGGCTCCAACAGAATCTGCTAAAGCAATAGGATCACTTTGCCACCATTCTTTTCGAGTCCCTTTGATCCCGCTTAAATAGTGATATACGTGCTTCAAGTGAGTTTCATGAGAACCCCCTAATGCCAGATTAATATGAGTTTCTGCATTCTTCATGTTTTGTGAAAACGCTTTAAAGAGATTGACATTTTCTTGTGAAGTATAGGTTGCATTTGCTAGGGTATTGATCGCATAAATATCTGAATACCAAAGGCTATCGGGAATAAATGACACCACAGAATAGGTGGGTTCCTTTTTCTTATTCAAGGCCAGTTTAAAACCCATCAGAGGGTTTGTGGGAAGATTCAATGGGCTTTCATAATCATACTCTAAAGTATCTCCCCAGCTTAGACTATCGAGAACTTGCCATCCACTAGAGTCTATTCCCCAGAGATACAATGGGTGTTTTTGCAACAAATTGAGCTTCTCTGTCGAGATCCGAATTTTTACGAGATCCCCTCCTAAAAGAGAATCTTTGTAAATCAGTTTAAGGGGAATTTCTAAACCCACTTTTTCTAGAAGAGAGCTTAGAGAATCTGCAGCAAATTCAAACTGTTCTTCGTTGCTTTCGGTTAAGTCTTCGGATTGAGCGACATAGTCTGTGCAACTCGCCAACAAGACCAATAAACTCAAAATGACATAGACCACATCACACCTGCGCTTTCTGTTGTGTACCATGCCGAAACTTGATCGTCTACCCAAGGAGACCAGAAGAAAAGGGCACTGGTCAAGGCCAAACCTCCGGCACTCCAAAGTGAGAATTGACGTTGCTCTTGAGCCGTTTCAATGTCTTGATTTGAAGGAGAAAAACCTCGATCGACTCTTATTTTAAATTCGTCATAGGCATCGCGAGCCTTTGTGTTGAAATGCCAAGCAAACAACAAAGAAGCTCCACTTAAACCCGCCAAAGCCCATGCCGTGGGAGTCTCCCAGTTGAGCCTTTCTTTTTGAGAAAAATTGGTGGGCAGATCCCCTTTAAGTTGACGGGCAATTTGTTGAGAGCCCTCTCGAGTGAACCCTTCTTCACTGCCCTCCCAGTCAAAAACAACAGATTTAACCACCGTGGCACTTTGCACGTCGATCAATTGAACCGTCGCGCTCAGCAGTCGATTGATTCGACTGACTTTTCCTGTCACCAAGCGATCAACGTTGAGTAATTTCCCAACTTCAGTGCACTCCATTCCTTCGCAAGTGAGTTGCTGAAGCCCTTGCTCTTTCATGACCAAACTGAGTTGTTGTCTTTCAATTAACGTATCCCCAGCGCTCACCAAGGCATTGCCTAAACGGTCGGTCATCGACTCTTTAAGCGCTTCGCTGACCCCAGCACCCCCAAGCGGCATAACCGCTAATTTTTCTGCTTGCAAAAGAGAAGCAACTCCCAACAGCAATGGGAAAGCTAAATTCCTAATGTTCATTTTTACCCGAATGCCTTCTTAAAATTCAAAAACTCTTTTTTGTGAATGTAACTCTGCCCTTGGCACCTTTAAAGGGCAATCGTAAGCTGGCCTCTTGTCGTTGTGATAAAAGATTCTATTTAGGGGGCCATTAAACTGCTAGAGTATTGTTTTTGACTTCTCATTGAAAATTTGAGACCAAACGTCAGCTCCCACGGGCTTCACAAGATAACCCTTTACTTCTGCAAAGGTTTTCGACCTTTCGATATCTACCGAACGAATCGAAGAACTGATCAAATAAACATCTATCGTGTGGCAGAGTTCAGGTAAAATCAATTGAAATTCCTTTAAAAAATCCCAGCCATCCATATAGGGCATATTGATATCGAGAAGTAAAATATGAGGGAGCTTCTCTTCGTCATATTTATGGGTTTTTAAAAATTCGATCGCATCTTCTGCTTGGGTAAAAGGCAAAATTTCATCGACATTTGAATTTTTGAGCAAGCTTCTTTGGGTGGTAAACTGATAAATATCATCATCATCGACGATGCACACTTTATAGCCCATAATCCCCCCTTATTTCTGTTGGAAATAATCTTCTCAGGCCCCATTATCTTTTTTTTATTTAATTCATGCAATTAAATTGTTGTCACTTTGAAATATAATTGGATAAAATAACCCGGTGAGAATTGCACTTTTCATTGTTTTGGGTTTGTTGGTATTTGTGGGAATTGGCATTTTATACGCGAGTTATAAAATGCGTCTTCAGATTAAAACATTTATCCGTGAATCTGTGGTCTACCGCGGAACGGTGTTGGGTTATGTCCAAGATCAGCTCAGTCCTTTTTTGAGCTCTCCTGTGTATGAATATGAACTTATCAGCGGAGAAAAGCGCAAGGGTTCTGATTTTATCTTGAGCAGTCAGCAAACCTATCGCAAAGGTCAGGTTCTCGACATCTATGTTCACAAAATGAACACTCAACAAATCACCGCTCGAACATCTCGTCTTTTTCTTCCTTCTTGGGTTGTATTTACATTAGGAACTTTTACAATTCTCACAGGTGGATTTGGCTTCTGGATCGCGATTGAAAAATTTTATTTCTGATTTCTATTTCTTACATTTGAGAAATGAAAGAAACTCAAGAGTTCATCGCCTCTCAATTCGCTAAAAATTTTGGCGAGCCTTCTCTGGTTTACCGTTTTCACGCCGAAGCGAATCCTATTCCCGATGCATTTAAAGAAAACCTTCCCGAAACTCTAGACCTTTACATTTGGTATCCTGACAAACACAGCGATCTCACCACCTTTGCCACCTGTGGAATGTCGAATTTAGCCTTTCCCCATTCAGACAAAAGAGGAGAGCTTCTCTTAGCCCTTGAGGGCAAACCCGCTAAAGAAACCGAAAAGCAAATCGCTGAATTTATGGCCAACCTCGCCATTTTTCCCTTTAAAAATTCTGAAATCTACAGCTGGTGGTTTTCAATGGACCTCACGGGGGATGTTCCTGGGTTTCCTGGGTGCAAAGCCCTCACTCTGCACCCTCCATTTTCAGAAGAGGGATGGGCCCTTATTCACACCGATTTATATGATATACAACTTTTCAATATTGTCCCCCTTACCCCCTATGAGCATAAAATTAAGAGGGAACAAGGAGTCGAAGCGTTGCAAAATTTCTTTTATGATCGCAAGGTCAACATCTTTGCCCCTCGCTAAAAATGAAATTTTATAAGAAGTCATACTTGATTGAAGTCTTTTTTCTGGTTTTAATTTTAGCCTGTCAGAGCGAAAATTCCGACAAAAATAACGCCCATTCCTCGCCCAAATGGTTTTCTCCGACTCTGGCCAAAGGGTTTTTATGGAGTGAAAAAGCAGATTCTTTAGTGCTCAAAACCTTAGGTTCTGAGTTTAATGCATCTTCGATTCAGCAGGTAAAAAAGAATCCTCAAAGCATCGTTGTGCTCAGTTCAACATTTCTTCCTTATCTCAATGCGCTTCATCTCAGCAACCGCATTGTCGCAACCTCTGAGGCCCGCTATTTAAGCGATTCTACTTTGCGCGCAAGAATTCAACGAGGTGAAGTTTTTTCTTTAAACACTCAGGGCCAGATCGACAGAGAGTGGTTTATCGCACACCGCCCCGAACTCATCTTGACCTATCAATTTTCTTCTCAAGATTCTTTGCAAATTCACACATTAAAAAAGTTGGGCCTTGCTGTTTTCGTTTTGCAACCCTTTGAAGAAAATCACCCCTTGGGCCGCGTCGAATGGATCAAAATTTTTGGCGCTCTTTTTGACCAAAGTTTTGCAGCTGATTCTATTTATCAAAGCATTGCCCAAAGGTACGATTCCCTCAAAGTCAAAAATTTGAGAAATCGCTCTAACCGCCCATTTGTTCTCTCAGGAAGCCCTTTTGAGGGTGTTTGGTGGGTTCCTGGGGGGCGCTCCTTATCTGCTCAGCTTATTGAAGATGCCGGAGGAAATTATCTCTTTAAAGAAGATGCTCACAAGGTGGCTTTTCCTACAGATTTTGAAACAGTGCTCGCAAATGCTGCAAAGATTGACTATTGGATCAAC
Organism: Fibrobacterales bacterium; assembly: GCA_050300815.1. Lineage (GTDB taxonomy): Bacteria > Fibrobacterota > Fibrobacteria > Fibrobacterales > CAWVXU01 > JBNKYI01. The sequence continues at coordinate 18,074 of JBNKYI010000002.1, read as the reverse complement.
ACAAATCCATTTACATCTCTCGAACAATTTACCCAATATGATCAACGACTCAATCACTTTAAAACGCTGCAAAAAAAGCAGATCTTTAGCCATTTAAAGAGTCGCAAAAATTGGGGCGCTGACGATTTTTATGAAACAGGGGTTTTCAGGCCCGACTGGGTTCTCGAAGATTTAATTCGAATTTTTAGAGGAGAGAAAGAGACTGATGACTCTCTTTGGCACTTTTATCAACAACTTCAATAGAGCGCCTTTTAAGTTTCACTTTTTTTGCGATTCGGCAATTTGAGCCCAGTGGTCTTTGGGAATTTCTTTTTTTTCTGGATTTTCAGAGGCTTCTTTCTTTCCATCAATAATTCGGTTGAGATACTTATTGGGAATAATACCCACCACCGTCCATCCCAACAAAGGCAAACTCATCAGCAAAATAATGTAAACCATTTGGCTCCTTAAAAAGATCGAACCCCCTTTTAAAAATCATTTAATTCGTTTTTAGAGAAGGGCAAAATTCGAGCGAGCTCTCAATTTATTAAAATTGTGTCATGACCAAAAGACTTTCTCCTTCTCCTAAATCTCTCGATTTATTGCTAAAGCACCACGGGGTTGATCTCAAACGAGAAACCGTCGAAAAATTGTGGGCTTATCACCGCTTAGTGCACGAAAATAATGAAGATGGCGATCTCACTCGTCTGCGGGCTTTTGAGACCATGGTTGAGCGTCATTATGCCGATTGCACTCTAATTAACGCCTTTGTCGATCATTGGCCTAAGCGCATGGTTGATATCGGCTCTGGAGCGGGCTTTCCTGGTATACCTCTTAAAATTGTCAATCCACAAATTCACTTGACCCTATGTGAACCTCGCCCTAAACGAGTCGAATTCCTCAACTACGTTATTGAGAAACTTCAATTAAAAAATATTGATGTTTTTGGTCATAAAGTAACGAGCAATTCTCTAAGATTCCCCGTAGAAGGAATGATTAGCAGAGCTTTCGAAAATTTTCACAAAACTTTATTGCGCGTAGAACACTCTTTGCAGGTCGGCGGAACCGCGATCTTCATGAAAGGCCCCGCCTTAAAAGAAGAGCTAAACGAACCTATGGATGACAGATATCAAGTCGAAAAAGCCGAGTTTTACACAATCCCCAATTCAACTCAGCAGAGATCTTTATTAATCCTTCGAAGAATGCGCTAAAAATTACTAAACTCTGGGTATATCATGTTTTTTTAGAGGAGTTCACGTGCCCAGTATACGTTGGATTCGTACAGTTTTAGTCGATGGTGAAGAAACGACTTTAGAAATTATGTTGGGAGCTAATCATATCTCAGATAAATGTTATGTGCGCATCAATCAAGGAAGTGAACTCTACTTTAAACCTCAAGATGATTCTCGTCAGGGAGTTATCGATTCGGGGATTGACATTCTTAAAAAGCACTTTCTCACTTCAACAATCACTACCTTAAATGGACAACCTTTCAATTGGCAATGACTAAAAACACAAAATTCTTAACTGTACACGGCCACTTCTATCAACCTCCTCGTGAAAATCCTTGGACAAATGCGATAGAAATTCAAGAATCCGCTTCTCCTATGCACGATTGGAATGAAAGAATTTATGGGGAGTGCTATAAACCCAATAGCTGTTCTCATATTTTTTCTCCTAAGGGCAAGATCTCTCATATCGTCAATAACTATGAATATCTCAGTTTTAATATGGGGCCCACTCTATTAAATTGGATTCGTCGAGAACACCCCCGCACTTACCAAAGAATTGTTGAGGCCGATAAAAACAGTATCAAGCGTTTAGGATTCGGTAATGCCATCGCTCAGGTTTATAATCATATCATTATGCCCTTAGCTTCTCCTCACGATCGTCTGACTCAAATTCGATGGGGAATTAAAGATTTTGAAAAACACTTTGAAAGAAAGCCCGACAGCATTTGGTTAGCTGAAACGGGCATTAATATGAACACCGTTATTGATTTAATCAACGAAGGTATTCGCTATGTTATTCTCGCTCCTTCACAGGCTTGGAGGTTTAGAAAAATCGGTTCAAAAACCTGGAAGGGTGCTGAGAATTCAGATATAGATTCAACTCGTCCTTATCGCATTTTCCCCGTTGACGAAGAAGGGAATAAATTATGTGAAGGACACCTTGATGTTTTCTTTTATCACGATCACCTCAGTCGCGCTGTCAGTTTTCAAGGTATTTTAAATTCGTCTCAAAACTTCAGCGACACGATTTATAATTCTTTTTCTAAAACAAATAAACCTCAACTCATTAACTTAGCGACAGATGGTGAATCCTATGGTCATCATCATCGTCATGGAGATATGTGTTTAAGTTATTACTTTCACAAACTTGCTCCTTATGGCGAAGTTGAGGTCGTCAATTATTCTTGGTATCTAGAAAATTTTCCTCCTGAATATGAAGTTCAAATTAAGAATCAGTGGGGAGAAGGCACCGCTTGGTCTTGTGCCCATGGTGTGGGCCGATGGTATCGAGATTGTGGATGCCAAACAGGAGGACCAGAAGAATGGAATCAAAAGTGGAGAAGTCCCTTAAGGGATGCTTTAGATCTTCTGAGTCAACAAGTTGATAAAATATATTTTGAAGAAGTCAACAAATTATCTACGGCTGACCCTTGGTTGATTCGAGATGATTTTATTGATGTTCTTTTCGATTATGGCAATCCCGAAGTTCACATGAATTTTTGTAAAAAATGGCTCTCTGATCCCAGCCCAGAAAATTGCACTTTATTTATGCAATTGCTCGAAATGCAAAAATTCTCGCTTTATAGCTATACCAGTTGTGGTTGGTTTTTTAATGATATTGAAGGGCTAGAACCCACACAAAATTTAAAGTATGCAAGACGTTCTATTGAATTAATCAAGTCTTTGAATCCTTATGATTCGACAGAAGAAAAGTTTCTTGAAATCTTAAATAAGGCCACTTCTAATGAGCATAAATTAAGCGGTGGTGAAATTTATAGAAAATGGGCCATTCCCGAAAGAGATGTTCAAGAATCTATTATTGGCGCAGCTTTATTTTCTCTCGATCTAGAAATAGAAAAGTTTGCAAAAGTTGTTTGGAAATTTGAAATTTCGGGAAAGGTGATTAAATCAGAAAATACCTTTAAGGTATGGTCTATTCACCTCAAAGACAATTGTTTATTAAATACTGAAGAGCGTTTATTACTCTCTTTTAAAAGTGAGTTTCACGAAGATATTCTCATTCTTTTTCCTGCGGGTACTCAACTCAATAAAATCGAACTTCCTTCAACGAATTTCAATTCGTTTGATGATGCTTGCTTATTCTATCCCTCTGCGAGTTACATCACAATGAAAACGTTGTTCCCCGATCATATCATTGATCTAGTCAATCAAAAAGCTAGAGAATCTTTTGAAGAAGTTTGTGCTGAGTTTAGAGACTTTCCTGGCAAATACAATCTTTTTTATGGATTAATTGAGCAAGATAAAGTTCCTATACCTGAATATATCAGCACACCGCTTAGATTATCTATTAATGCCGAAATCAACTTTTATATCAAAGAAGTGATAGAAAGATCAGATTTTGACGCAATGCCCATTCTCGAAAAACTTATTGAAAATGCACACTATCTTAAAACTCCTCCACACACGGCTTGGATCGAAGAAGATATTGTCGATTTTATTAATAAGTGGGTCGTTGAAGTCGTTGAAGATCGAAATATGGATCACTTAGTTCAACTTTCCAACAGTATTCATTTGGCCGATATTTTAAATATCGCTATTGATAAAACTGAAATTCAAAACTATGTCTTTCCTCTTTACAAAGACTACTTAAAAAGTTCGACTTTAGAGCGAATGAAAGAATGGCAAGCTTATCTCAAACTATTTGATTGGCTAGAATTTCACGTTTAAAAATATTCTATTCGTAAACTATTTGGGAACTAAATCGTCTTTAGTTCCCTGTAGGCGTTTTCTAAAAAAGATGACCAGTATAATCATGAGAATTAAAAATCCTCCAAAACCATAAGCTGCGCTTACTAGACTTTTTGTAACTGCAGTGAAGACAATAGCAACTAAAAGTAAAGAAGCTATTTCATTAAAGATTCTCAGCTTTTTGCTACTTCCCTGATAGGTTCCCTTGCTAAGTTTTTTTAAGATTGCTCCACATTTAAAGTGATAATGAAAGAGAAAAAGTAAGAGCGTAAACTTAAGATGCAACCAAGGTTCTTTTGCTATGTCATGGTAATATATAAGAACAGATCCCGACAATACCGTTAGAATCATGGCAGGTGTAGTAATCGCTTTCCACAACCTTTTTTCCATGATCTCAAACTGAGAAATTAAAACTTTTTTTTCAGATTCTTGTTTTTGTTGCGCTTCGATGTGATAAATAAATAGACGCACAATGTAAAATAACCCGGCAAACCAAGCCACTACGGCAATAATATGAATCGCTTTTAAATAAAGATACACGGCATTTTCCTCACTTTAATAAATCTTTTAACAATTCTTTGACTCTTAATTGTATTTCACCATCTGCAATCAACTCGGGAGCGTGGTGCGCTTTGCTGCGAGCATCTATAATCATTTGTCGGCAAGACCAATGTTTATTTACAAATTCCTCATGAGTTCCATAGACATCTAAAGCGGGATCTGATTTGGTAAAAACATTCCAGAAAAAATCATCTTCTGTTTTTATTTTATCGATTTCATCCACTTCAATCCAAAGTCTAATTCCCTCTTCATTAATTGAATCAATCCATTCTTTAATTTTTTCACGGCGATTTTCTTTTTCAATATTCGATTGAAAAATGACCACTCCATCTATGAAATGTTTGGCTTTTTCTACACCTTCAACCTCTTTGTGCTCATAACTTTTAGCGAGCTCAAATTTTTCTGGCCCAGCAGCAGCCCAAATCATTTTTGAACCTTCATTAAATTTTCCACTTGAATAATCTAGAGTGTCTATTGTTGTTCGAGTGATAAAATGTAAATCTCTCTGAGGATCAAAACGTTTCAGAATTTCTTTGAGAAATCCACTTAAGTCGTGAATATCTACCCCTGGTTGATCTTGAATAATCAAAAGATATTTAGCTAAACTGCACTGGCCAAAACCCAAAATAGCATTCGCCTGTGTAAGAATCTCCATGGGTCTTTCTGTCTTTTGATAGGGGGTATATCTTTCTGATCCTACTGCAAACAGCAACGGGTGCACTCCAGCCACATCAACAGCGTGAACAGATTTAACCCCTGGCAATTCCTCTTGTATTGCATTTCCTGTTAACTCGTGAACCAGCCAGCCAAACCAAGAATCTTCTGCAGGTGGACGATGCACCACAGTAAAAGGCCATATCGCATCTTTGCGGTGATAAACTTTGTGAACTTTAAGCACAGGATATTCATGCTTTAGACTGTAATATCCTAAATGATCTCCAAAAGGACCCTCTGGCTTAAGTTGATGGGGTTCTACTTCACCGACAATGCAAAAATCGGCCTGAGCAGAAACCATAAAACCCTCTGGCCTTGAGTAAGTAAAGTTGCGACCTGCTAACATTCCCGCAAACGTGAGTTCAGGCATTTCTTCGGGCAAAGGCATTACAGCGGCAAAGGCATGGGCGGGAGGTCCGCCTACAAAGATGGATACTTTAAAAGGCTTATTGGCTGCAATTGCTTTTTGGTGCAATATTCCTATTCCTCGATGCAATTGATAATGCAAACCCACTTCATCTTTTTCGTATTCATTCCCCGATAATTGAATGCGATACATTCCCAAATTAGATTTCATCCAACCCGGTTGATTGACATCTTCACAATAGACTTGAGGCAAAAGAACAAAAGCTCCTCCATCTGCAGGCCAGCATTTTATTTGAGGAAGTTGATCTAATGTTGTCTCTCCCCATTGACTTTCTTTAAGTAGACTAGGTAAAGGAAGACTATTAAATCCCGCTTTGATCATCTGAGGATACAACAAAGGGTTTTTAAATAATTTTTGCGGATGAGTTCTTTCCCCAATGATCTTTTTTATAACGGGGATTGTCTTTCTAAATAAAAATTCTGTCCTTTTTTTTGTACCAAAAAGATTTGAACACGATCTAAAAGGAGAACCTTTCACTCTTTCAAATAAAAGAGCGGGCCCTTCTTTAGCAAAAATTTGTCGATGAATTTCTGCCATTTCTAGATAAGGATCAACTTCTTCTTTTATTCTAAGAAGTTCTCCGTGCTTTTCGAGATCTAAGAGAGCCGATTCAAGGTTTCTATACATGGCCCCAATTTACAATTTTTAAGAGTATTACTTACTCAATAAAAATCTTTTCTACGGGTTTTGAATTGGTTTCAATGAAATAAAAGCCTTTAGGTAAATTCTCTAAATTGAGAACCTTATCTTCTAGTTGATTTTTCTCTAAGTAAGTTTTACCGCTAATTCCTCTCACTCTCACCCACTTTGTACCCTGAGGTAAAATGATCCAGCGAGTCTCTTTTATTAAACGTGAAATATTTCGATAATTTGCCGTTATTTCATCTTTTACCCACTGATAATTTAACTTGATAATTTGCCAGTAGACGCTGTCGGTTTCTATGCTATTTGATGTTAAAACTCCTAACATGCGATCTGATAGCGATAAGCTATCTCGATCAATTCCTGAGTTTAATGTCACATAGTTGCCGTCTTTCTTTTTGGCGTAGAGCTGACCCATCCAAAGATGACTTTGCGATGCAGTCAATCCATAAATATTTCCATTAATCTGATAAGAATTTCCACTTGCCGTCAAACCATTATTCAGTGTATCTGTGGCATTTTCTACAACGTGAATATGGGCTTCCATTGTTCCAAGCGGTAAATAGCTCGATTGCCCCAAGTTGATTTTATTGTCTGCTCTATAAATGCTAAACAAACTCGAATCTTTTTCTGAAATCGTTTGAGCTTGATTGTAAAGAAATTTTGCCGTGGTTTCTCCCCATATACAAGAAGAACTGAAGGATTTAACAATTTGATAATCCATTTCTTCTAAGGGTTTAAAAATTTTTAGACCTGTTAGATTAGAGTCTAAATCTGAAGTACTTTCAAGACTTAAAGAGCTTGTGGTTGTTCCTACCCAAACATATTCCAGTGCCCCTTTCAAATACGATTTTCCTGAAATAGGGCAAGAAAACACAGCAGCACTGCATAAAATCACGATACTTAGCAAAAAATTCATAGATATCCTCCGAGCTAAAAATAGGCCCTTTTCAAAATAATTCGAGAAGAATCGCACTGGGTTTGAAATAAACCGTTTCTAAAAGGTTCTTATATCGTTCTCGTTTAAAAATTTTTTGCTTGCCAAAGTTCTTGCCTCGCCTCTTTGTATTTTTTTTCAAAATCAGTCACCGCTTCTTCTTCTCGAGGGATTAATGAAATCTGTATTTCCTTTTCTGTCCAAAATCGGTATGCTTGAGAAAACTCTAGATTCAATAAATCCCAATTGGTTCGATGCCAAATTTTGCTAGAAATACTTAACAAATCTCCAAAAAAAGGATGTGCATGTATCCTTCTCTTAAATTGATGTTTTTTGGGCCAAGGATTTGGATAGAAGAGAGTCGTTAATTCTGTTTTAATCCCATTATTTTTCATTAACCTCACTAGATCTACCATATCTGCACGCACGACTCTGAGGTTTTCTCTTTCGACTTTGTGTTTTGAGAGGCGAATTTCACTTTTATCTACCCCTAACACAAAACAATTTCTGAATTTATTCGCTAAGTAAATCGAACTTTTTCCTGTTCCACAACCTAGATCAAGAATTAAGGGTCCTCCTTCAAATACCCCTTTTTCACAAAGTTTATGGAATAAATCGACCGTGTGCTTTGCAAAAGGCTTTCGATATTCACTTCTTTTATAAGATTCAATCACCTTTTCGAGATCTTCGTGAGGTTCGATTTGATTGCTATAAACAGAATTTGCTTGAGAAGTCATAAATATTTTCTCATAGATTTTTAAGGACGAAATTTATTAATATTTCACTATGGGACCTAAAGCCAAATACATTCCGTGGCTTTTCGATAGCCGAGATGCCTTCGAAAAAACAGTTAACGATTCCCGTTATCGCTACCAAATGCCTTTTAGCCAATTTATGGCTATTTATAATGAATATCGCCGAGGGATAAAAGCAACAAACATTGAAATTTTGTCTTCTTCGCCAATAAGTAAATCTTCGGTAAGCTCTTCATCTAAAGCTTCAGAAAGTGATTCATCTTCGGCAGCAGGTCAAATTCTCACTCAAGAAGAAATTGATCAACTGATCGCTAAATCAATTAGTTAATCGACATAGCGAACTTCAGTTTTCACTTCATTTCCATCCCACTCGATTAAACGCCAGCCGGGGCGAAGATCGCTTATCTCAAAATCGTGATTCTTTTTATCGATCTGCATTTGAGTTGCTGGCGCAGTGTAGACTATTCTTCCTTTTTCTTCTCTCTGACCTTCACTGTGATAATGTCCGCAAAAAATGTGATGAATATTTGAACATTCTAAGATGACAGCAAAAGTCTCATCTGCATTGCGTAAAGGATATTTGCGATCCATAAATTCCGCTTGCATTTCTAAAGGGGGGTGATGAATAAAGAGGATAATCTCTTGATCAATTTCTTTAGACTTCTCTTTGAGCCATTCTAATTGTTTACTGTGCACCACATCGGGTTCGCTGTCGAGAAATAAAAAGGGATATCCCCCAATCCACCTCTCAAAATACAGCATTTCATTTTTTATGTCGTCTTCGAGGTTAAAAACTCGTTCCATTCTTTCAATACTGTCGTGATTTCCCGACATCAGTATTAAAGGGTAAGGAAATCCTTTGAGTGTTTCTTTGATCCAATAATAAGCTTCTATCTCGCCAAAATCGATGGCGAGATCACCTGATAAAATCACGGCGTCATAAGGGCCCTGAGATTCAACATCTTGTAAGACTTTGAGAAAGTTATCTCTTACATTAATGTTGTTGTAAAGAACATCTTCAGGACCGATGTGAATATCAGTGATCTGGGCTATTTTGATTTTTGATTTTTTTTGCACTGTTTCAGTAATATAAAATGAATTTTGAAACTCTTAACCATAGATTCAACACCTATTTCCATTTTATCACAACTATTTAGACATTAACATGAAATTGTGAACGAACAGTGGATAAGCATTAGACTTTTTAAACTAACACTTATCCACCAAAAATAAGTTGGTAAAAGGCTTGAGTTTTAAACATCAACTCACAGGGGTAAAATAATCGTAAGTCAAATAAAATTAAAAAGTTATACATACTTAATTTATTTTTAAACCCTAACCAACACCCCTAATTCTATTTCTAAGTTAATCATATAACTATCTTGTTTTATTTAAGAATGTGGATGTCTTGAAGCTTCATATAAAAACTCATCATTAATTATGTGCTGTGATATAAAACACAAGATTTAAGACTTTTTCGTTTTCTCAAAAACAGAAGTGGCCGTTGCAATTATTGATGAGATATCGGCCATATTGGTGGGAATAATCATTGAGTTGTTTGTTTGAGCCAATTTTCCAAATTCTCCGATATACTGTTCAGCAACCCTTAAGTTTACCGCATCTTTGCCGCCTTCTTTGTTGATTGCTTCTGCGATTGAATCAATTCCTTTAGCGGTTGCCATGGCGATAAACTCAATTTCAGCAGCTTTACCTTCAGCTTCATTAATCCGCTTTTGCTTTTCACCCTCTGAGCGGGCAATCATTTCGGCCTTTTCACCCTCTGCTCGATTGATTTTTGCTTGTTTATCGCCTTCAGACTCGGCGATAACCGCTCTTTTTTCTCGTTCAGCCCTCATTTGCTTTTCCATCGCATCTTTGATGCTTTGGGGAGGGGTGATGTTTTTGACTTCGTAGCGTGTGACTTTAACTCCCCACGGATCTGAAGCTAAATCTACGGCTGAAACAATCTGAGAATTGATTGTATCTCTCTCTTCAAAGGTTTTGTCGAGTTCTAGTTTTCCGATAATACTCCTCATCGTGGTTTGAGCAATTTGGGTTGAGGCAAATTGATACTCATCGATGCCATACGATGCCTTTTTAGGATCCATAACCTGCAGATATAAAATTCCATCGACTTCTACCGCGATATTGTCTCTGGTTATACAAGATTGCGAAGCGACATCAATGGCTTGTTCCTTTAGGGTTTGCTTGTAGGCGACTTTATCCACAAAGGGAATAAGGATGTGAAATCCAGCCTCTAAAGTGGTCTGGTATTTGCCCAGTCTTTCTACAATAAAAGCTGATCTTTGTGGAACAATCTTGACTGTTGAGAAAAAAGCGATGACGATTAATAGAATCAATACGATTCCTAAGACATTTTGCATTACGACTCCTTTGGGTTTGATAAATGTTGCACTTTAAATTGAATTCCTTGAATTCCGATAATTTGAACTTGGCTTCCTTTAGCGATTTCGATATCTGCGTGAGCTTCCCATTCTGCTCCTTTGAATAAAACCTTACCAGATAGGGGGGGAGTTATCTCTTTGGTAACTTCTACTGTCTTTCCTAAGTACTCAGAGCGCGTTTCATCGGTCTCAGACTCTCCACTCGTTAATCCTTGAAAATAACCCTTCCAGCGTCTTCTGATGGTGAGTAGATACAAGATGGATAAGCCGGAAAATAAAAGGATTTGAGTGAGAAAATTCAAAGGACTGATCCACACGGCAACAGCGACAGAACCTGCGGCAATCGCAAAAAAAAGGGCGATAAGCCCAGGTGAGAAAAATTCGATAATAAACAAAAGAATTCCCACAGTGATCCAGATCAAAGAGGGATGAGTCGACTCTAAAATTTCCATATCATTCTCGCTTTGGTTTATGGATTTATTTTAAGATAAATCTCAAGAATATCTCTGAAAATTCATTCATCCGAGAATTTTCCGCAGACAAAGCCATTTTTTAGAGGCGTCTTTCATTTTCAAGAGTTATCCCTTGAGGAAATTATAGTTAGATGAAATCGGGCAGCTGTGAAATATCTTACATTTTTCAACGCAAACAAATGAAAAAAGGGCTGTCCGTTATAAGACAGCCCCTTATTGTTGCATAGATTGCTTTTTAACGACTCAAAAGAGTGAGCAAGTTGTTATTCACCTCTAAAACTCCTTTGCCTACGTCAAATTCTTTTTCGCCTTCTGAAGTGCGTAAAACGGCTTTTCCGGGAACAACTTGAGTTAAAAAAGGAGCGTGATTATCTAAGACGCCCACTAAACCTGAAGCGGTGGGGATAATTGCAGAATCAATTTCTCCCTCATAAGCCTTGCCTTGAGTATTTAAAACGATGATCTTCACTTTTCTTCCTCTTCGTAAGCCTTAACAACTTCTTCAATTCCACCTCTCATATAAAAGAGCTGTTCGGGAATGTGATCGTATTTACCATCGAGAATTCCCGCAAATGATGAAATAGTGTCTTCAATTTGAACATAGCGGCCAGGCACACCGTTGAAAACTTCAGCAACGGTAAAAGGTTGAGATAAGAATTTTTGAATTTTACGAGCGCGGTAAACGGTATTGCGATCATCTTCAGAAAGCTCATCCATACCCATAATGGCAATGATGTCTTGCAATTCTTTATAACGTTGTAAAATCCCTTGCACCCCACGTGCTACGCGGTAGTGTTCTTCACCGACAAATTCTGGAGCCAAGATACGTGATGTTGATTCAAGAGGGTCAACCGCAGGGTAGATACCTAGTGAAGCAATTTGACGCGAGAGGTTTGTGGTGGCATCAAGGTGAGTAAACGTGGTTGCAGGAGCAGGGTCGGTGTAGTCATCCGCAGGTACATAAACCGCTTGAATTGAAGTTACTGAACCTTTAGAGGTTGAAGCAATACGTTCTTGAAGTGCACCCATTTCAGTGGCAAGAGTTGGTTGATAACCTACCGCTGAAGGGATACGTCCCAAAAGCGCTGAAACTTCAGCACCCGCTTGGGTAAAGCGAAAGATGTTGTCAACGAAGAGAAGAACGTCTTGATTTTGTTCATCTCTAAAGTATTCGGCGATAGTCAATGCAGAAAGAGCCACACGAGCACGAGCTCCTGGGGGTTCATTCATCTGACCGTAGACAAGACAAGTTTTATCGAGAACGTTTGACTCTTTCATTTCGCGGTACAAAGCGGTACCTTCACGAGTACGTTCGCCCACACCTGCAAAAACCGAGTAGCCCCCGTGTTCTTTTGCGATATTGTTAATCAATTCCATGATGATAACGGTTTTACCTACACCTGCACCGCCGAAAAGACCAATTTTTCCTCCTTTAACAAAAGGAGCGATAAGGTCAACCACTTTAATTCCCGTAACGAGCATTTCGGTAGAAGTATCAAATTCTTCAAACTTTGGGGGATCGCGGTGAATAGGCCATGAAACTGTAGTTTCAACAGGACCTTGTTGGTCAATAACATCACCCGTTACATTCAAGATGCGCCCGAGAGTTTTATCACCAACAGGCACCATGATCGGTGAACCTGTATCTTTAACTTGAGCACCGCGCTGTAAACCGTCGGTAGTATCCATCGCAATGGCGCGAACGGTATTTTCACCTAGATGTTGAGCAACTTCTAAGGTGAGGTTGAATTCTTTGTCACTGATAATTGAGTTTGTGACAAGCAGGGCATTTAAAATTTTAGGAATATTACCTTCGGGGAATTCGATATCCACTACAGGACCCATTACTTGGGTAATCATTCCAATATTTGACTCAGACATTTGTACTCCTAATTATCCTTTTAAAGATTCAGCACCTGACACAATTTCGGTCAGCTCTGTTGTAATGGCTGCTTGTCTCGCACGGTTCATTACAATGGTTAAATTATCGATTAATTCTTTAGAATTCTTAGTGGCGTTATCCATGGCGGTCATACGCGCACCGTGCTCCCCTGCGGCATTTTCTAATAATCCCTGATAGAAATTACTTTGAATGTATTGAGGGAGTAATTCTGCTAAAAGTTTCTCTGCACTGGGCTCAAAGATGTAGTCTGTTTCGCTATTTTCACCTTTAGGAGCTTCAACGGGAAGAAGCACTTGCTCTGTTGGGGTTTGACTGAGTACGGATTCAAATTTATTGTAAACAAGAATCACTTGGTCAATCTTTCCTTCGGTATAATCTTTAGTTGCTTCATTGACAATTTGCGTTAGTAGATCGTTGTCTAGAGTTTTTGTCAATGTATTGTATTCACCAATGACATTATACTGAGCGTGCTTATGCATTAGAGTGTGCACTTTTCGTCCTACAGTAATAACTTCAAAATCTGCAGTGAGATTTTTATTTCTGAAGTACTTAAAAATACCGTTGTTGAAATTACCACAAAGCCCTTTATCAGAAGAGAATATGTAATATCTGATCTTTTTAATAGGGCGTTTGGTAATCAAAGGATGAGAAGCTTTTTCTTCATCCATTGATCCAATAACGCGTTTTAGAATTTCAGTCAGCTTTTCTGAAAAAGGCTGATTTGCTTTCATGGCGTCTTGGGATTTTTTCAACTTAGACGTCGCTACTAGTTTCATAGCAGCTGTAATCTTGTTGGTGTTCTTAAGACTTTTAATGCGAAGTCTTAATTCCTTGATCGAAGCCATGACTTAGTCCTTTTTAACTTGAAAAACATCTTTGAAAGAGTTTAGTACGTTCTTGATTTTTCCTTCAAGTTCATCATCAATCTTTGCTTTTTGAACAATTTCATCTAACAGAGCTGAATGATTCAAATCAATAAATCGAGTAAGTTCATTTTCCCAGCGAACAACTTCTCCAACAGGAATCTCTTTGAGGTAATTATTGATTCCGCCATAGATTACGATAATTTGTTTACCGATGTGATAAGGAGAGTTACTGGGTTGTTTTAGAATTTCAGTAAGACGTGCACCAAGAGCAAGTTGGTCTTGAGTAGCTTTATCTAAGTCAGAAGCAAACTGAGCAAAGGCGGCCAACTCGCGGTATTGAGCCAAAGTCAATTTTAATTTACCGGCAACTTGTTTAGTGGCTTTAATTTGAGCATCACCACCAACACGTGATACCGAAAGACCCACGTCAACCGCAGGGCGCAAGCCAGAGTTAAAAAGGTTAGTATCTAAAAAGATTTGCCCGTCTGTAATTGAAATAACGTTGGTGGGAATATAAGCAGAAACGTCACCTGCTTGAGTTTCAATAATAGGAAGCGCAGTCAATGATCCGCCGCCATTGGCTTCAGACATTTTAGCAGCGCGCTCTAATAAACGCGAGTGGATATAAAAAACATCACCAGGAAAAGCTTCACGTCCTGGTGGGCGGCGAAGGAGGAGTGACATTTGACGGTAAGCTTGCGCTTGTTTAGTCAAGTCATCATAAATTACAAGAGAGTGCATTCCGTTGTCTCGGTAGTATTCACCAAGAGTAACGCCAGTATAAGGAGCTAAGAATTGCATAGGGGCACACTCAGAAGCAGTAGCTGCCACAACGGTGGTGTATTCCATTGCTCCCGCTTTGCGCAAGTTTTCAACTACGGTTGCAACGGTTGATGCTTTTTGACCGATAGCAACATAGATGCAATGAACATCTTTGCCCTTTTGATTTAGAATGGTGTCAATAGCAACAGAAGTTTTACCTGTTTTACGGTCACCGATAATCAATTCCCTTTGACCTCTTCCGATAGGGATCATAGAATCAATTGATTTGATACCGGTTTCAAGGGGTTCGCAAACGTCCATCCGTTCGATGATCCCAGGAGCTTTTACTTCGAGCAAGCGCTCTTCACATTCACCGAGTTCAGGTCCACCATCGATAACTTCACCAATTGCGTTAACAACGCGACCAATGGTTGCTTTACCTACTTTAATAGAGGCAATTTTTTGAGTTCTAACAACGGTGTCTCCTTCACGAACAGCATTCGCGTCACCGAGAACAGCGACACCTACGTTGTCTGATTCAAGGTTGAGTACCATACCTTTGAGACCATTTAAGCCTTGAAATTCAACTAACTCACCCGCAAGAACAGAACTGAGGCCATAAACCCGAGCAATTCCGTCACCGACTTGCAATACAGTTCCTACCTCATAAGATTGAGAGCCAACATTCATGCTCTCTAATTCTTTAGTCAGAATTTCAGAAATTTCATCTGGTCTGATTTGTGTACTCATTTTTTTTCCTTATCCTACAGACAGTAGTTTCTTTTCAATAAATTCAAGTTTGGATTTAATAGTCACGTCTAAAATATCATCATCAATCTTTGCATAAAAACCGCCAATGAGATCTTTTTGAATTTTAGTGGTGATTTGCAGTTGAGCTTTGATTCTTTCACTAAGAGTCAATTTGATTTTTTCAATTTGATTTTCAGAAAGAGGCTGAGCTGAAACAATTAAAGCCTTTTTAATACCTTGTTGGGCAAGGTATAGATTTTCAAAACTCATTAGAATTTCATAGAGACAATTCAATCTTTTCTTTTGTCCGACAAGTTTGATAAATAAAAGAAGAGTGTCATCGAATTGAGATAAAGTTGAATTTAAAAATTCAACTTTATCAGAAGATTTAATAACCGGGTTTTTGAGATAAGCGGCAAAAGCGTCGTTACTTTCAATAACCTGATAAAGGGCTATCGCCTGTTTGGCGATTACTTCTAGATGACCGCGTCTTTGACCTACCTCAAGTAAGGTTTGTGCATAACGCTTGGCTAAGTTTAGATTTCTCATGTGACCCTAAGCCTTTAAACTTTCGATGTATTTGTCAACAACTTGAGAAGCTTTATTCTCATCAAGTTCATCAACAAGAATTTTTCTAGAAGCACCAAGAGCTAATTGAACGATAGTTTCTTTATTCTTAGTTATTGCTTGAGACTTAATCAATTCAGCTTCTTTATATGCTGATTCAATAATTTGATTTTTCTCTTTGATTGCGAGTTGTTCAAGTTGTTTAGCGCTTTCAGAAGCTGAAGTTACGGCTTCTTCTTTTAAAGCCATGGCCTCTTTACGTGCTTCGGCGATAATTTTTGCTTGCTCTTCAGCAATTTTCTTCGCCTCATTCCTGGCTGCAACAGCATCTTCATGAGCAGCAGCTAGGAATTTTTCTCTGTCATCCAACGATTTGATAATTGGCTTCCAGGCGAAAAGGCGTAGAATGATCAACAATAAGGAGAAAGTAATTAGTGTCCAGATACTTACCCCAGGATCAATATCCATGAGTCCTTTAGATTGGTGTTGATCATGGGCCACTACTTCGGCACTGTGCTCACTTGCGTCGTGATGTTCTTCTGCAAAAGCATAGGTTTGGGTTTGATGAGTCCAAGACATAATTACTTCATTCCTCTTGTTAGAAAACGATTACTTAAGAACGATCAAAAGGGTAACTACAGCACCGAAAAGAGCAACACCTTCAATCAATGCTGCAGCGATGATCATACCTGTTTGGATTTTGCTAGCAGCTTCAGGTTGACGAGCCATACCTTCCATTGCTGATGAAGCGAGTTTACCGATACCGATACCTGCACCGATAACCGCCATACCTGCACCGATACCTGCGCCTAATAATCCAATATTTTCCATTTTTTTCTCCTTTTATTTTTTAGTGATCCTGGTGGATCGCTGAACCAATGAACAAACTTGTTAACAGTGTGAAAACATATGCCTGCAAAAAGACAACGAGCAATTTGAGGCAATAGATGAAAAGAGTTAATCCAACAAAGACGGGTGCGACTAAGTAACTTCCAATAACAGTGATAATACCGATCAAAGAAATGATGATAAAGTGACCAGCGGCCATGTTGGCGAAAAGACGAATTGCTAAAGCAAAAGATTTTGTCATTAAGCCCACTAATTCGATGGGGAAGAGAATGAGTGCAAAAATGCCGACTCCGTGAGGAACTAAATTCAAAAAATATTTAATGGGCCCGTTGTGGATCATTCCCGAAATGTTAAAAATGAGAAAGACAGAAACGGCCATTGCCGCAGTAAAACTGATATTACCTGTGGCTCCTGCCATTCCCGGAACCAAACCGATGAAGTTTAAAACCAAAAGAAAAATGAATACGGTGCAAAGGTAAGGGAGCCAAAGATTAGCTTGCTTTTTTCCGATATTGGGAACGGCGATGTCGTCGCGGATAAAAACAACCATACTTTCGATGAGATGTCCCAAACGATTAGTAGGGATATTGTTAATTCTTTTGGTGGAAAGAACGGCGATAGGAATAATTAAGGCAAGAGCGACAAACATCATGATGACATGAAGACTAGGGTAAAGATTAATTCCTCCAACCATCCACTCTCCGGCTAAGGGAATTTTAGCCCAATCAAAGGGGAGGATTTGCCAGTATTCGCGATTATCGGCAACGTGGTGTTTCATGTATTCACCGATGTTCTGGCCAGAGGCAAAAGTCGATGCGGTCATTAAAATAAAGAGCTGGAAAATTTTCTGAAGGGATTTCATCTTCTCTTTAATCTCTCTGTAGTGAATTTATGAGTACACCTTTTTCTGTAGTGAAATAGGCAAATGGGAAAGAGGGGGCAATGAGAGAACAAGGATCTGAAAATCGATTCAGATCTTGAAATTTCGCGTCGTCATTTCGTTTGGGAAAAAGATTAAATAATCCCCATTTGTGAACAATTCGGAGCGATATGTATGTTAAAATGTAGCCTCTCATTAACGGGCCAAAATATAAAAACAGAAAAGTTATTTACGAGTTTATTATTAGATAGATTTAGCAAATCGAATCAAAAAATAGAGAGAGCAGAGAATGCCTACAAGTAGGGCTGCCAAAAGGACATAGGGTTTTGTCAAAAAAGTTTGATCAAACCAATTTCCCACCCAGGCAAAAAGCAACATGGTCACTAGAATTTGAAACCCTAGACCCATCGCTTTTTGGGCGGTGTTGTTTTTTATCATCAAAGGGCTTTGCCAGTAGGGACAGTGCTATTGACTCCCATTTTGCAATTGCCTTCAAAACGAGAACCTTCGATGATAACGAGCTCTTTCGTTTGTACGTCTCCTTGCACCACTGATTTTGATTCGAGAATAAGTCGCTCTTTGCAAATGATATTCCCGATGACTTTGCCGACGATAGTGGCACTTTGCACAGTGAAATCTCCCTCAATTACACCGGTACTTTCG
>JBNKYI010000001.1:0-28080 GCA_050300815.1 Fibrobacterales bacterium | reverse complement strand
GTCCCGCACTCCTGTTCCATCGGGAGTGGGATAATCATTGCCAAAAACTCCCAATTCAGGAAGTAAACCCTTAGCCACGCGCGCCACGTAGGGCATGAGATTATTGGGAAGCCCCTTAGGGTCTTCACCAATCAAACCACTAGGATGCGCACCAACGGGATTAAAATATCTTAATAAAATGAAACTCCATTTTTCGTTAGACAGAGCAACATCCCTCAATATCTCTTCGATAAATAACTTTGTTCTCCCATAGGGATTCGTGGCACTCAGAGGAAAATTTTCGTCGATGGGCACGCGTTCAGGAACCCCATAAACTGTTGCTGACGAACTAAAAACCAAACGGTGAACACGATTCTCTTCCATCACCTGCAGCAAATTCAACGTCGAGTCCACATTTACTCGATAATATTTTTGAGGAATTTGTGTGGATTCTCCCACTGCTTTTAGCCCTGCAAAATGGATTACACCATAAAAATCATGTCGCTTAAAAAGCGCGGATAAGTCCTCTTGATTTAGCAAATTCATTTCTACGAAATCTACCGGTTTCTCAATGATCTTCTCGACCCTTTTTAAAACCTCAACACTCGAGTTCGAGAAGTCATCGACGACAATGGGCGTGTAGCCCGCATTTTCTAATGCAATTAAAGTGTGTGATCCAATAAATCCAGCACCGCCGGTCACTAATATCTTTTTCATTTCAAATTCCTCATAGGGCCTATGATCTCTCCGCCTAAAAGATGCATGTGCAAATGAGGAACTTCTTGGCCTCCATTCACCTTACAATTCACAATCAAACGATATCCGTCATCGGCCAATCCCAAGTCTCGAGCCACTTTTTTAGCCGTCACAAATAACTTTCCCAAAACGGCAATATCATTTTCTTCGACATGATCGACAGTGGGAATGCATCTGTTGGGTATAATCAATAGGTGGGTAGGGGCTTGGGGTTGAATGTCGTGAAAAACGGTCACGTCATCATCTTGGTATTCGATTTTCGCCGGTATTTCTCTGCGAATAATTTTTGAAAACAAACCATTTTCTAAATCGAATTCTGTGTTATTAAAATCCATAACAGACCTGATTGAATGGGCTAACTTCAGGCCTAAACATAATTTAGAGATCCCATAAAGGGTACCTCAATTCGAGGTTTTTAGATTGACTTCCGAAAATACTCGTCGTGCCTCGTTGACGAAACACGACGAGTCAAATTTTTAAATCACTTCAATCACTTTATCTTTAGGAAAGCGAACCTTAGGAGTCGTCGCATATTTGTCTTCTTCATCCCTAAATCCTAGCGCACAAGCCACGACTGTCGCTAAGCCTTTTTCTTTTAATCCAAGAATTTCATCGTATTTTGCAGGATCAAGCCCTTCCATAGGTGTTGCATCCACTCCCATAACCGCAGCAGCGGTCAACAAAGTGCCTAAGGCGATGTAAACTTGGTTGCTCAACCACAATCTTTCGAGCTCGCCCTTCGAGCGATCTACGGCCCCTTGCACCATCTGTCTAAAAGGTTCGAGAGACTCCACTGAAGTGCTACGCACCTCGGCAGTATGCCCAATGTATTCATTCACCTCTTTTTCTGACACATCAACTTTGCGACAAAGCACAATAAAATGTGAGGCATCGACCACTTGAGACTGCCCCCAAGAGGCCACTTGCAAGCTTGCTCTAACCTCAGGGTTCTCTACAACAATAAATTTCCACGCTTGTAAGCCAACCGAAGACGGAGTAAGTCTTAACGCTTCAAGCAGCGCATCTATTTGCTCTTGCGACAGCTTTCGGTCAGAAAATTTTTTGGTTGCATAGCGCCAATTCATTGCATCGACAATATCTTTCATAACAGATCCTTTCGTGAGTTGGGATTAATCTACATGTTTAAACATGTTTTTTCAACCTATTCATTCACATTTCCTCATTTTTCTTTCAAATTGACAAGACCCTGCCTTTTCATTGTATTTCTGCCCGAATAAGCTAAATTGGGGCACAGAAAGGACCCCTTATGACCTTTGAAGAAATTATCACTCTCGTAGGCCAACGCAAAAGCGAAATGCCCGAAGGCTCTTGGACCACTAAACTCTTTGAAAAAGGAGCTCATGGAATCGGGAAAAAACTGGTTGAAGAGGCTGCTGAAGCTTGGATGGCCGCTCGATTTGAATCGAAAGAAGCCTGTGCCGAAGAATTGAGTCAGGTTCTTTATTACGTCGCCTGTATGATGGCAGAAAAAGGGATCACTCTTGACGAGGTTTATAAAACATTATGATTAAGATGGCCTTACCCAACAAGGGACAGTTGTTTGAACCCACTCTGCAACTCTTAAACGACTGCGGCTATAAGGTTCGCAAAAACTATAAGACATTAAGTTGTTTAGACACCGACAATAACATTGAATTTTTCTTTCTGCGCCCAGGAGACATTCCTATGTATGTCGGTCAGGGCATCATTGATCTCGGCATCACAGGCCTTGATTTTAACGAAGAAAAGGGTGCCATTGCTCAACCCGTTCTTCCTCTAAATTTCGGACATTCTAGACTTTGTGCCGCCGTTCCTAACGAATCGGAATATCACACTTTAGATCAAATTCAAGATTTGCGAATTGCCACTTCATTTACCGGCATTGTTTCTCGATTTTTCCAACGAAATGACCTTAAACTGATCGAACTCGAAGGTGCCGTTGAGATTTCTGTGAACCTGGGAATATCTGACGCTGTTGTCGACATTGTCGAGACAGGGTCGACTCTCAAAGCCGCAGGGCTTCGCATCATTGGCGAAGAGCTTTATCGCTCTCAAGCAGCCATCTTTGCCCATCCAGGCAAAGAACAAATTCCCGAAGTGCTCACCTTAAAAAAACGCATCGAAGGGCATCTCGTCGCCCAAGAGCATTTAATGGTTGAATATGACGCACCCAAAAACATTCTTGAAGACGCTTGTCAATTGACTCCAGGCATCGAATCCCCTACGGTTTCTACCTTAAAAGACCCCGAGTGGTTTGCCGTTAAAGCCATGATTAAGAAGTCTGAGGCGGCTCGAATCATGGACTCTCTTTCAGCTCTTGGCTGCAAGGGAATCGTTACGATGTCTATTCAAAGTGCTCGCATCTAAAATGTGCTGAACTCTAATTTTTTAGAACACCTGCTTTTATTTGCTCTTTGAGTTGGCGAGCGGCGATGGCGTAACCTCCACTGCCCCCATCGATAAAGTGGATATGCCCCCCATCTGTCATCTGAGGCACAAAGCAAGTCATCAAAGAACTATCAGAGCATTGAGTGCCGAAATAAATTTCTCGCGCTCTCCTTTTTTCTTCTAAATAGGCCAAGAGTTTTTGATACTGTTCTTCGGTGCAATCCAAGGTCATTCGCAAGAGATCATCAAATTTGCGATAATCGCTATGCTCTGATAAGCCTCTCATATAACCTCGAGTTTTAGCAAACCAGCGATAGCCCTTTAGTGTGAATAGAAAATAAGGAATCCAGGTTTCTAACAATCGACGAAACGCTCTTTTTTCGCTGATTCCCGTCTGCGCTTCTCGCGCTTTAAACTCACTGGGCGCGTGATAATTCATCCTTCCGGTCCAAACGGGATTCGCTTGATTTAAATCGCCATCAAAGATTTTTTCTATGCCTTGCAAACATTGACTATAAACCTCGTCATGGGGATCTCTAGCAGCGAGGACAATGAGGCTAACCACAACTCCCTTTTGGCTAGGAATAGGTCTCCAACGACAGGTTAGATGTGTTAGGTTAGGAAAGCCTTCAAAAGTCTTTTCTATGGAATAGCGAGAATCTGACTTTACTAATTGATCGGCCAAGCTCAGTCCACCCCCTTGAAAAACCGCTAGAAAACTTCCTTTCTTCAGCATGTATTTGCCGACCTTAACTTCGGCCTTTTTCGCAATAAGCTCAGCGACTTGCACTTTTCCCACTCTCAAATCGAGTTGAAAATTTTCTTGTGATAGGTGAGATAACTTAGCTAACTCTTGGGTTCCAATATCAATTTGAGCTGAGCTGAGCAAGACCGTAGCGCCATCTCCTCCAAATGCAAAGGGAATCTCTGCATCAGGGAAAACGTTTGCCAAACAAACAATGACAGCAGCGCCAATAAGATTAACTTCTTTATATTCCCCTCTGTCAATTGCCGAAGTTGAATTTTTAATATCGGCAACCACAACCCACCAATCTTCGGGAACGGGAGCATAATGTTTCGAATAAGTGATTTCTTTAAAATTCGCAAAGGGAGTCAGATCAGAATAAAAAGACTTCATCACTTAACGGCTTTTAGAAGCTAGTCTTTGCAGAAATCAATCGGCGTGAATTTAAAATTCTCGATTTTCACCAACTGCGAATTCACATTTTCACCGGCTTCATTCAATTTCACAGTGCCATAGACACCCGTAAAATCTTTGATCTCTTTAAGTCGATCGAGAACGTTGCCCCCTGCGGGTTGGATTCCTCTCAGCAACAGTTTCATTCCATCGTAAGATAAGCCTGCCACTTTGTCGGGATCGGGATACTGATTCCAGCGTTGACGAAAAGCCTTGGCAAATTGAACAAAACTTTCTTTGGCATTTTCTTCATAAAAACCGACAGAGAAAACCACATCTGCAATGTCTCGACCACCTTGGCGAATCACATCTTTTCCGTTCCACCCCGAAGAGCCTACAATGTCTCCTTTGATCTTGGCAAAATGAAGTTGCTTAGCCAACAAAGCAGCATCGGCCGGATCTGAAGCCGCAATAAATACCGATTCAAAGGTCACGGTAGAATCCATCATCCACTTGTCTACATCTTTAGAGCTCATTACTTTAGAAAGGTCATCGGTTTTATATTTCAAGGCCAACTTTTGTTTGTGTTGCTGAAGAGCTAGGTGTCGCAAACTATTAAACACTTTGTTGTAGTCTGTTTCTCCTTCGTTATAAAAAGCGACAGACAGCACCTGACCACCCGTGTTTTCAAAACTTTCAACCCAAGCCTCAGACATAATTCGCCCATAAGACGAGCGAGGAGCCAAGACCACCGACTGCTTCTTATTCATGCACCGACTGGTGTATTTTGCAATATCTGCAGCCATACGATAAACTGGCACATT
Organism: Fibrobacterales bacterium; assembly: GCA_050300815.1. GTDB lineage: Bacteria > Fibrobacterota > Fibrobacteria > Fibrobacterales > CAWVXU01 > JBNKYI01. Next base: position 22,995 of record JBNKYI010000001.1, on the reverse strand, counting down.
AAGTTGAAAGACATTATCACCCAAACGAGCGATATCTCGGTCTGTAGCTGTGGGCGTAATCATAGGAATTTCAGGAACTGCACTGCTCATCCACGCTGCCAATGCAGACGCGTTGTCTGACATAATCGGCCCTAACACACCAACTACGTTTTCTACTTTCATCAACTCTTGGACCTTGGCAACAGTATAGGCGGGCTCTCCGTGAGAGTCAACCATTTGAAAACTTAAATCTTGCCGATTTGATTCTTCGTAAGCCAAAGCAATTCCTTGAGCCACTAACGAACCAAAATCAGCAAAAGGACCATTTAAAGGAGCGACCACAAGAATCACCCCCTTTCCTGCACCCTTGCCTTTTAGAGTCACTCCTACGTCATTAATTTCTTGACTTGATTCGGGAAAATCTCTTAAGAGACCGCGCAAGTAAAAGCGCGCCGATTTGTAGCGCCCTTCTCTAATCAAGCGCTTGGCAAAATCCATGCGCAGCGGATAAACAACCTTAGCCTCTAATCCCCCCATGTGAACCAAACGATTCAGTTCATCAATTGCAAGAGTCGCCGAACTTAAAATTTCTTGCATTTGCTCAGACACTTTAAGATAAAGCGCTTCGTCTTTGGTGTTTGCCAAGAGTTGAATCAGCCGACTTGCCGATCTGCCCGCTAGCCCTTCAAAAAGATCGATGCGAGCGCGAACAAAAGCCATTGATTCTAGGTAATTTCCATTGGGATAAAGGCTCTCGTATTCAACAACCCGATCTAAACTTTTATCGACACGACCCAATCGAATCTCTGCCTCAGCAAGAAAAGCCAAGGCCTCTTCGCGGATCTCTCTGGGAGAATTTCCCTCAACCAACGACCCCAAAAGCGGGGAGGCATCTAGGTACTTTCCCTGATTAAAAAAACCTTTGGCCCGGGTAAGATCTTCAGTGGGGTTCGCAAAAACAAAACCAAAACTCAACGCGGCAATCAATGGGATTTTATTCAAAACAATTCCTCGATAAATTTGCCCTTAAAGTAATCAAAATTTCCTCGAATAGGGCCCATTATTCGGGCAAATAAAATGCCCTTTAGTTCTTCGCCAGCCTTATTTTGCGAACAAAACTCAACAAAAATGAACGAATTTGCTCTCCTCCTAAAATTCCAACCAAAACCCATTGCCCCAAAATTAAAAAAGGGGCCAATGCAAGTGTTAAACTCAATGAAGGGCCACTCCCCATCTGCGTTAGCAATGCCGATAAAGCAAGGGCAAAAAATAAAACCGTTCCAATAGGTCTAAGCCACTCCGTTTCTTTGGCCGCCTGTTGCGGAGAATACAAATAAAACCAAGCTCCCAAAAGACACGTCAATTGCACAACGCACACCACTGCCGAAATGAGGGGAATGCGAACCATCCCCCAAGAATCTAACCAATGGTAAAAGGGAAAGCTCATCACCAAAAAAAGGAGTGATATAAGGGCCGGACGCCAAGTTCGTTGATCGGCATACCAAACTCGATTCACGATCATTTGCAAAGACATGGGCAGAGCAATCAACATATAAGCCCTGAGACTCTCTACAATCTTCGCCTCACCTTCTGCGCCTATCCGAGATCCTAAATAGAGGTGAACCAATGTAGGTGCCATCCACCAAATGACAGGTAAAATGGGCAAAACCAAAACACAAATTCTGACCAGCGTACGCAATAACACCCCATTTACCGCATTGTAATCTTCTTTAGCGCATAGTTCACTGAGGTAGGGATACGCCGCAATGCCCACCGCGCCCCCCAGCACACCTACTAATGCCATGGTCATTCTCAAACCATAGCCCAAGGCCGCTACATCGCCCGGGTTTTTCGAACCGAAATACCTAAAGAGAAATTCATTGCTAAAAGTCATTGAGACTCCAATGGCAAAAGGCAAGGTCAACCAGAGATACTTCTTTATCTCTGGCACCCAGCGAAATCGAAGTTGTATCTTCCAACCTAGGCGACGACTAGCCCACCACTGTAAAAAGAGGGGGCCGGTTACCGCGCCTCCCAAAACCCCCCAACAAAAGCCTTCGACACCCCCTGTCGCTAAAGAAAGCGAGCCTCCGATAATGATTCCCCCATTGTATAGCAAAGGGGCAAGTGCAGGGATGAGATAAGAGTAATGCATGTATTGCCAAGCATTGAAAAAACCGCCAGCGACAAAGCACACCTGAGCGAAGAGAATAATGCGAGTGTATTTAACGGTCAGAGCACTCAATTCAGGGCTTAAGGGTTGATCGCTTAACTGAGGCAGCAACTGAGGAGCCAGCGCAAAACTCAGCACGGTCAACAAGGTGATTGCCAAAAAAATCCACGTGAATATCGACTCTAAAACTTCGGTCGCTCGATGCGATCCGTCTACCTTATCTTTTTGCAACAACGGGGCCACTAAAGGAATCAAGGTCACCGATAAAAGGCCTGCCCCCAAGATGTGGTTAAGCAAATCGGGAATCAAAAAGGCGAGGTTATAGGCATCAACCTCAATCCCAATTCCCCCTGCCCTCGAAAGCAAAGCATCTCGCCCTAGACCCAATCCCCTTGATAAGAGGTTTGAACCTACGAGAATCAAAGAGCCGCGCACCCAAGATTTATTGGTCATATTAGAGTAAAATCTTCGAAACCAAAAAGGCCGAAATTAAAATGAAGGTCATTGAGGCCACGACGCTAGCTTTGGTCGCATGGCCAACCCCCTCAGCACCATTGATGGTATAATACCCAAAGAAGGTTGAAAAGGTGCCCAACAGATAGCCAAAAACAACGGATTTTGTCAGACCTACCCAAATGTCTTTGTCTTCGTAAAACATACGCACCCCTTTAAAAAAGAGATCCCAAGTAAGCCCCGTAAAGGCCCAAGCCACCACATAAGCCCCGAGAATTGCAACAAAGCTCGAAATCACCGTGAGCACGGGCATCATCACCACAGAGGCCACAACCCGAGGGGCTAACAAATAGCGATAGGGATTTAAATTCAAACACTTCATGGCATCCAGTTGCTCGGTCACCGCCATGGTGCCCAATTCGGCGCACATCGCCGCCCCGATGCGCCCCGCCATGACCATCGCCGTAAGTACAGGCCCTAATTCGACTAATACCGATTTGCCCACTGCCGTGCCTATATAAATTTCAGGAACAAAATCGGCGAATTGATAAGCCATTTGGTAAGAGCTCACCGCGCCGGTAAATACAGATGTTGAAGCCACTAGAGGGATAGAAGAAATTCCCACCACATACATTTGGTCAAGGGTGATGTGAAAATTTTTAAAAATGAGAGGAATATTCTTAATCACTTCTTTCTGAAAAGAAAAAAGTCGATGGATTGTGGTGAAAAGAACGACCACCTGCTCACCGACCAACTCGGCGAAGTAATCCATAAAATTGAGAATACCTAGACGTTGCATGCGCCCAGAATTATAACAAACTGGCCTGATTGATTGGCGCTGATTTTCTACGGAGATCAAAAAATTCACATTCTTCGAAAAAAAAGGGAACTCTACACTTCGTTTCGTCGTCTAAAAGGGCGTGAAACGCCATTGTCACACACCCGAATGTCACTCACAAAAAATCAGCGCCAATCAGGCCAGTTTAAAAGCATTCTTACCCCACGTAAAGTTCTCTTTAGGACTCCTCTAAAAATCGCCTCGGATCTGAACTGACCAAGTATTAATTCTGAAACCATTGTAAAATAAATAACCTAATCCGCATCCAAACAAAAAAGCCATCCGCTAAAGAATGGCTTTTTTGTTTTTTAAAAAGAGAATTTCTTACATTGTCGCTTCAAGGTAACCTTCAAACTTTTCTTTGAGATAGTCCTTAGAGTTGCATTTGCGAATTCGACGCAGCGCCTGATCTCTTAACTGACGAACTCGCTCATGAGAAATATTCAGAGATTCACCCACTTCGCGTAGCGTCTGGGGCGATTCATAATTAATCCCATACAAACCTTGAATCACCTGCGCTTCACGAACCGGCAAATTTTCAATAAGATCGCGAGCCATATTTTCAACTCGTTGGATCTCTGTATCCGATTCAGGATTTGGGGTTCCCGTATCCTCAAGAATCTCAGAATAGCTTGTTTTGGAATCTGTCGCTAGAGGTTGATCGAAAGAAATACCTCTTTCTCCCAATTGAATCAATTCTCTGATATCTTCTGAAATTTCTTCACCGCGATTCTTTGCTTTAAGCGCTTTGCGTACGCGCAAATGCTGGTTTGCCGGAAGGCGAATTAAGTTTCCGCTTTCGTTGATAGCGCGAGTGATATACGCCTTAATCCACCATACCGCGTACGATATAAACTTAAGTCCTCGTGAATAATCAAAACTCTCAATGGCGCGAATCAGCCCCATTGAGCCTTCATTCACTAAATCCGGCAAGGGAATAGGGCAACCTTTGTACTGCAAAGCCACCTTCAGCACAAAACGCATGTTTGCCTTAATCAAACGATCGCGAGCAGTGGCATTGCCCTTCTCACACAGCCTAAAGAGTGTTTGCTCTTCTTCGCGACTAAGGGGTTTGGTTTTGCGGATATCCTCTAGGTATCTTTTGAGTGATTCATCTGATGAGTCAAAATTCACGATGGCCTCCCACTGTTAACATTCCTTGCTTACAATTTACATACACATTTTAGAAAACGATCTCTTGAAATGCATTAAGCCCAAATTTCTATTGCGCTTCCCACACTTTTCAACATCACGCCTTTTTAAGGCTCCTTTATTCATTTTCGTAACCACAAACTCGTTTTTACATTATTGTTCCATTGAACCGCGATTTTTGAGTTATTTCAGAGGTTTAGTATCATCTAAGCAAAACACTTGCCAATAAGCCACCGCCAATCCTGACATATTGACATCACGCCTGCAATTGTGACTTCTTTTTGTCAATCCGTCGCAAAATTTAGCGATAATCATATTTTGATAGAAAAGTGAGGAAAAACCTATGCATATTTTGGTGATCAATTCCGGATCTTCTTCAGTCAAATTTGCCTTGATTGAGCCCCAATCTCAGGAAAAAACCTTTTACGGTCAAGTCGAAGCCTTAGGCACCGAGCACGCCAACCTCCAATTCATCAGTCCACGGGGCAAAGAAGAGATTCCTCTAGGATTGAGCGATCATTCAAAAGCCGTCAAAGTCCTGTTAGAAAAAATCGCCTCCCAACCCGAAAATATCGAGATTATAGGAACCGGACATCGAGTGGTGCACGGAGGGGAAAAATACTCTAAGCCCACCCTCATCACTTCCGAGGTCGTCGAAGGAATACGCGAACTCTGCAAGCTCGCCCCTCTTCATAATCCCGGCAATCTCTTAGGGATAGAAGCAACACTCAAAGACTTTCCTGACCTCCCTCAATTTGCCATTTTTGATACGGCTTTTCACCAAAGCATCCCCTCCCCCCGCTATTACTATCCCATTCCTCTAAACTATTATGAACAATACGGCATTCGAAAGTACGGTTTTCACGGAATCTCTTACGAATATTTGGTCAATCAATTTGATAAAGCAGGATTACCTGCCAATGGTGGCTATCTGCTGGCACACCTTGGCAACGGCTGTAGTGCCGCTGCCGTAGAAAATGGAAAATGCCAAGACACCACCATGGGTCTTACCCCACTCGAAGGCTTTATGATGGGAACTCGTTCGGGCTCTGTCGACCCCAGTCTTCATCAATTTCTCCAACAAAAATCGGGATTGTCTCTCGACGAAATTACGCACATTCTCAATAAAGAAAGCGGGATCAAAGGTATCTCTGGTCTAAGTCAAGATTTGAGGGAAGTCGAAGAGGCCTCAGCGAGTAACATCAGAGCTCAATTGGCTCTCGACTTATTTTGCTTTCGACTCGCGCGTGAACTCATGGCCCTCACGGCTTCGCTAACCCGCTTTGACGGCATCGTATTTACAGGGGGAATCGGTGAAAATTCAAACACCGTGCGCCAGAAAGTAATTGATCAGCTGCAAATTCTCGGACTGCGTATTCAATCAGAAATCAACGAACAGCGCTCTGACTTAGAAATCAGGCACCTCAATCCCGGTGGCAGTAAATTTGTCGTCGTCATCAAGGCCGGAGAAGAGGTGCAAATCGCTCAACACGTTTTAAATCAACTCTCGGTGGAGGTGAAGGATGCTTAGAATTTTCGCCCTTGTTCCCAGCGGTCACGACGTCGGACTAACCTCTGTTGCCATGGGACTATATAAGGGTTTTGTCGAAAAAGGTTATAAGACGGCTTTTCTAAAACCCATCTCACAACCTCACTCGTCTAAGTCTATTTCTGATCGTTCAGCTGATCTAATTCGAAACATTTCAGGATTTGATGCACCCACGCCCATTTCTCTGGCGACTGCAGAACACTTGCTCTCACTGGGGCACGAGCAAATTCTCATGGAACAAGTCGTTGACCTCAAAGAAAAAATTCCCGCTGACTACGATTATCTAATTGTCGAAGGGATGGTACCCTCTAAAGACTTGTTTTACGTCAAACACATCAATCAGCTAATGGTTCAAGCTCTAGATGCCGAAGTCATCCTCGTCTCTAGTCAAGCAGATAAAAGCCCTGCCGATCTCGCTCACTCTATCGAAATTGAAATGCGCGAATACAACGAAAGATCCAACAGCGTTGTCGCTGGTTGCGTCATCAACAAAATCGGCAAATCAATTCCCGAAGGCGACGTGGCTTCGACCGTTTTGAAACACACAAAGATTCAATACATGGGGCGCAAGCATTCTTCAGAAATCAAACCCCAAGTTATTCAACAATACGAAGATGCTGTCACCCAGCTTGGCATTCCTGTCGTCGCCTCTATCCCTTGGACACAACAGTTTGTGGCCCCTCGCGTTAAAGATTTGGCCCACGCTATCGAGGCTCATCCCATTCGCCGTGGATTATGGAAAAGTGTGCGAGTCGAAAGCGTAGCTATTTGCACTATGTCTGTGGCAAAAGCGATCTACTACTTTCAAGACGGCGCCTTAATCATTACAACAGGAGACCGCCCCGATATCATCATCGCTGCCACCTTAGCGTATTTAAACGGAGTTAAAATTGCTGGCATTTTGTTGTGCGGAGGATTTGAACCCGATCCCAATGTGCTTATTCTTTGCGACAAAGCCTTTAGCGAAGGTTTGAGCATTTTACAAGTAGGCATTGATCTGCTGCAAACCTCCATCAACATTTCTCATTCGAGCATCGAAATCCCCCATGACGATACAGAAATGGCCTCGATGGTTATGGACACAATTAAAGAACGCCTCAAGCCCGAGTGGCTAAATTCCTTGCCTGTGCACGTGCGTGAGCACCGCATTAGCCCCCCTGAGTTTAGAAATGCTCTGATGAAGCTCGCTCAGAATAAAATCAAACGCATCGTTCTTCCCGAAGGATCTGAGCCCCGCACCTTGCGAGCAGCGATTACCTGTTTGCAAAGACAAATAGCCATTCCCGTATTACTCGGAGACCGACAAGAAATCATTGATGTCGCCGCTCAGCAAGGCCTAGAGCTACCCAGCGATCTAGAAATCATTTCTCCCGAAGAAATTTTAGAACAACTCGTTGGACCCATGGTTGAACTTCGCAAGCAAAAAGGACTCACCCCCGAACAAGCCCGAACACAACTCAATGACCCCATAGTCGCAGGAACCATGATGCTCAAGCTCGACATGGTCGACGGCTTAGTCGCTGGAGCTGTCAACACCTCAGCAGCCACGGTGCGCCCCGCCATGCAATTAATTAAAACGGCACCAGGGCATCAATTGGTTTCTTCTATTTTCTTCATGTGCTTGCCCACTCAAGTTTTGGTCTATGGCGACTGTGCAATTAATCAGGATCCATCGGCTGAAGAACTGGCCCAAATTGCAATACAAAGCGCAGATAGCGCCAAAGCATTTAACATTCCCCAACGCGTCGCTATGATTAGTTATTCGACAGGAAGTTCAGGGAATGGCAACGACGTCGAAAAAGTTCGCAAAGCGACTGAACTCGTCAAAGAGGCTCGCCCTGACATTGTCATTGACGGCCCCTTGCAATACGACGCCGCGACAACCGAATCTGTCGCACGCTCTAAGGCACCGGGATCTCTCGTCGCCGGACGTGCCACCGTACTGATATTCCCCGATCTCAACACCGGCAATACCACGTACAAGGCAGTGCAACGCAGCGCCAACTGTGTGAGTATTGGACCCATGCTCCAAGGTTTAGACAAACCCGTCAACGACCTCTCTCGAGGTGCACTGGTCGATGATATCATCTACACCATTGCCCTAACTGCAATTCAAGCCGAACAGGTTCGTCAACGCAAGTTATTGCAAACCTCTTCTTGAATCGACTATCGTTGATGGCAGTCGTTATATGGCAGTCGTTATATGGCAGTCATAGGCAGTCCGGCGGTCGGTGTCAGAGTCGTGCCAGACACGACTCTGACACCAAGCGGTTAAAACACATACCCCAGCGAAAGTCCGCCACCAACCACGAGGAATCTGTCTTTTGACGAAGCCGCAACATCCATTCCCCATTCAAATCCAAACTTGAAGTTTTTAAAGTAGTTTAGTTTGAGACCCACATCAAATCCCACACCATTCGTCAAACTCGCATAGTCACAATCTTGAGCGTCATCAACATGGCAATATTTTCGGGTATTGAATGGAGCGCTGATCCAGGCCTCTGTCGCCACATAAGGGATAAGGTAAGCGTTGCCATATCCCAAAGACGCCCCAAGCTGCACTGAAACAAGATCTGCGTATTTCGAAAGGCCTCCGCCCGCGCCCAGCCAATAGGCAAAATTTGGATTCACCGAACGTTTATAGTTTAAATTGAGCAGATAAATCTGCGCGGCATAATCCTCGCTTTGATGAAACTCCCAGCGAATCATCGAAAATGTTCCCCTCCACTCCGAGTTTTTAGAAAACCCATATCGATAATTCAAAGCATCTGTCAGCATTCCCGGGCCCAAAATATCCGCTCGCCCTTCTGTGGCATACTCAAGTTGGTTCGATTTTTCAGGAGTCACTTGGGGATCATGCAGAATTCCCAAAGAGCTGGGAATACTTCCGCTCTTCAAACTGCAAGAGCTCAACAAAAAGCCTCCAGCAACACATCCCCATTGCAAAAACTTTATCAAATTCATCGCTTATCCTTTAACTCCAAATAAAAGCTCAATATAAATCCTTCTTTATTTCTCATCTTATCACGAGTTAAATTCAATTTAACAATGACAATATGATCCATTCGAGAATATCCCATTCTCGAATTTTCCAAATCAATCTTATTTTTTAGAACAACCCAACCTCTTTTAACACAATCATGCGATAGGGAATATCATGTCTGCCAAATTTTCAAAATCCCATTCTTTGCGGGATACCCTTCTACTTCTTGTCGGATTCGTCCTCTTTTTCAATTTAGCTTCTTGCAACAAAGAGGTCGAAAAACCTCCCGTCGAGTGGCAAAACCTGATCAGCTACATTCCCAGAGGTGAAGTCAGTCGGGCCGCCCCCTTAAAAATCCGCTTCAACCAAGACATGATTGCCCAAAACGAAATCGGCAATGCCTTTAAAGGCGAGTTGCAATTTGAACCTCATATTAATGGAGAGGCAATTTGGAGCGCCGCTAACGAACTTTCTTTCACTCCCAAAGAATGGCTTGAACCTGGCTTTGAATATCGCGGATCGCTCTCGAGTAAAAACATTCCCGGCTTAAATAGCAACACTCCTAACTTCTATTTCAACTTTAAAGTTTTTGAGCAAAGCCTTGCTTTTAAGTTCAATGCCTTAGAGTCTCAATACGACACCACTCTTGCATGGCAAAGTCTCAGCGGCACGATAGAAACACACGATGTTGCAGATACAAATGCCATCGAAAAAGTGCTCACCTTTTCGCAAAATGGAAATATCCTTCCTATTGAATGGACTCACATCGACCAAACGCACACCTTCTTGGTAAAAAACATTCAACGCACCTTAAAACGAGAGCAAATTAAAATTATCGCTGACGGAACTCCTGTCGGCGTCGCCAAAAGTCGGCGCGAAGAAACTTGGCAGATCCCCTCTCTCAAAGAATTTGTAGTGTTATCAGCAAACCCACTCAAAGAAGAAGAGCAAGGGATCGAGGTCGTTTTTAGCGATCCCATCAACAATACACAGATTTTAGACGGTTTAGTAAAAATTTCAAATCAAGAAAAGCTCAGATACTTTATTGACGGCAACAAACTCAAAATTTTCTTTAATCAAAAAATAGCGGGCAAAGTTCAATTACAAATTGATTCTCAACTCAAGAACATCGAAGGCAATACTCTCGATCAATTTTTCCAACGCACCTTTGAGTTTAACATTCCCAAACCCAAAATTCGATTTCTCACTAAAGGAATATTGCTCCCTCCCGATAGCAATCTCAGCATTGCCATCGAAGCCATTAGTTTAAAGGGATTGCGCGTGAGAGCTTTTAAAGTTTTTGCAAACAATATGGGCCAATTTCTACAAAACAATGCGTTAGATGGCAGCGATCAATTGCAAAGGGTCGGTCGTTATTTATGGGAAAAAGATTTTGAACTTCCTCAAGATCACATTCAAGCCAACAAATGGAATACTTATCATTTAGACATTAAAGATTTAATAAAGAAACACAAAGGAGAATTGCTTCGACTCGAAATTTCTTTTGAGCAAAGTCAGTCTACCTACCCCTGCACGGTTGCCGAAATAGAAGCGTTTCAAGAAGCCAACGCTAAGGAGTCTAAACCGCTACCCAACTGGGATTTCAACCAATATCAAGAATCTTCAGGGTGGGACGGATGGAGCGAAGGTGGCTACTGGTCTTGGAATGGCAGCTGGGGAAACAGAGAAAATCCTTGCAAACAAGAATACTACAATCACAATTACAACAACGACATTCAAGTTGGGCAAAACTTTCTCGCGACCAATATAGGCCTAATCGCCAAAATTAGCGAAGGCAATCAATTGTTTGTATACGCTAATTCTATGGATAAAGCTTCGCCCGAGTCAGGGGTAAAAGTAGAAGCTTTTAATTTTCAGAATCAAGTGATTGGATCAGGAGTAACAGATATAGAAGGTCAGGTCGTGATTCAACTCGAAAGCCCGGCTTTCTATGTTCGCGCCTATAAACAACAAGAACAAAGCTTTTTGAAAATCAATCCCAATTCAATGCTAACGATCAGTCACTTTGATATTGGCGGGCAAAACACGCCAAAGGGTCTAAAGGGCTATCTCTATGGAGAACGAGGTGTCTGGAGACCCGGAGACACTCTGCACCTTTCTTTTTATCTCGAAGATCTGAAGAAAGTATTGCCACCCCAACACCCTCTTCACTTTAAGTGGTACTCTCCAAGCGGTCAATTGCTCGACACTCAAATACGCACACAATCCTTTAATGGGTTTTACACTTTTAAAGCGACCACCGAAGCCTCTGCTCCCACAGGAAATTATCGCGGTGTCATTGAAGTGGGCGGACAAAAATTTTCTCAGTATTTCAAAGTCGAAACCATTGTTCCTAATCGTCTAAAGATCGAATTGAACTTTAAACAAGATACCCTGCTTCTCAATGAGCCTTACCTGAGTTTTGAACTTTTCTCTCAATATTTGCACGGCGCAAAGGCGAGCGAATTACAAGCAGATATCGACATGAATCTGAGTTCGCAACCCATCGCCTTCAGCCGCTTCTCAGATTACACCTTCAGTGATCCCACGCGCACCTTTTATTCAGATCCCGCTCGTTTTTACGAAGGGCAACTCGATAAAGAAGGACGCGCCAACGTCGTCGGTCAAATCATTGTGCCTTCAGCCCCCGCAAGTATTCTCAGAGCAAACTTCACCACCCGCGTGCACGAAAGATCGGGGGGATTTTCAATCTCTCGCGAAAGTAAAACGTTAATTCCCTATCCCGCCTTTGTCGGTATTCAGCTCCCCAAAGGCGATCAGGCTCGCAACATGTTATTGACAGACACCACTCATTATGTCAAGGTCGCCACCATAGACCCCCAACAAAAATCGCTTCACCGCAAAGTGCGCATGAGACTTTATAAGATCGATTGGAAATGGTGGTGGGATAAATCGGCAGAAGACCTCGGCCGTTACGCGGCAGATCAGCAACATCAATCTCTTTTAGATACAGTCATCGAAACTCAACAGGGCGCTGCCCAATGGGGATTTAAGGTGAAATATCCCGACTGGGGGCGCTATTTAGTTCAAGCCTGTGACCAAAGCCCGTCGCCTACAGGCTTGCAACATTGTTCGAGTCAAACCGTATACATCGATTGGCCTGGTTGGGCGGGCAAGGCTCGCGAAGGTCAAGGCGGAGCAGGGGCCGCTATGCTCACCCTTAGCCCAGATAAGCCCAAATACGAAACTGGAGACTTGGCAAAGCTGCAAGTCACAGCACCTGCCCAAAGTCGCGCATTGCTCACCATCGAAAAGCAAGACAAAATTTTAACTTCGCGCTGGCTTGATCTCTCTCAAGGAAGCCATTCCATTGAAATTCCTATCACTGAAGGAATGGCCCCCAACGTCTACGCTTCGGTCACCCTGCTACAAGCTCATCAAGGAAAAATGAATGACTTGCCTATTCGACTTTACGGTGTCGTTCCTCTACACGTCGAAGATCCCGCTACCCATTTGCAACCCGTGATCGAAAGTCCCGAAAAGGTACGCCCTCAAAGCACGCTCAAGTTCAAGGTGCGCGAAGCAAATGGCCGACCCATGACCTACACTCTCGCCTTGGTAGACGAAGGACTGTTGGGCTTGACCCGCTTTAAAGTTCCCCATCTTTGGAATTCCTTTTATAAAAAAGAAGCCCTTGAGGTTAACACTTGGGATCTCTACGACGATGTCGTCGGCGCCTACGGTCAAAGTCTCGAACGTCTCATCGCCCTCGGCGGAGATGAAGCAGGGGATGGATCTGACCGTTCTAACAAAAACCGTTTTGCTCCCCTCGTTCGCTTCAGCGGGCCCTTTGAACTCAAAGAGGGCGACAGTCAATCCCACGAAATCGATATTCCCGAATATTTAGGAGCCGTGCGTCTAATGGTCGTCGCTGCTCACGCAGGGGCCTATGGCTCTCAAGAAGCCGAGGTTAAAGTCAAACAACCCCTCATGATTCAAACGCTCGCACCGCGAATACTAGGGCCTGATGAAGAAGTCGAACTTCCTGTCACTGTCTTTGCAATGGAACCCGGCATTCAAAAAGTTCAACTCAAATATCAGTCTAAGAAGCTCCCCTCTCTAGACGGTCTTGTGCAAAAAACAATTGCCTTTTCTGAACCCGGAGAACAAGTCATTTCTTTTCGAATCAAGACTCCTCATCAAATGGGAGATTTTCAATTTACCATCAGTGCGAATGGAGGAGGAGAAAGTTATTCTGAAACCCTTCACCTCAAGGTGAGGTCTCCCAATCCTCAACAAAGCATCGGCACCTCATTTTCGTTAGAAGCCAATCAAGACACCCTCATCGAACTCAAGGCCTTCGGTTTGCCAGGCACGCAAAGGGTCAGCTTAGAAGCCAGCTCATTTCCTCAACTCAAAATCGAGCAAAAACTCTCGACTCTTATCGCCTTTCCTCACGGCTGCTTAGAGCAAACCACCTCTAAATCCTTTGCTCAACTGTTCTTAACTCATCTTGCCCACTTCTCTGATTCGCGTATTCAAGAAATATCAAACAACATTCGCAGCGGAATTCAAAAACTCAAAAGTTTTCAAAATGCCGATGGCTCTTTCAGTTATTGGCCAGGACAATCTGAATCAAATGCCTGGGCCGAAGTTTACGCCGGGCACTTTCTCATTGAAGCTCAGCAGCAAGGATATACCAGCAGTCAATCTCTGATCGAGTCTTGGTACACTCATCAAAAGCAACTCTCTGGTGTCTGGTGGTCTCCCACTGACCAAGCCTCTGCCCAAACCCAGGCTTATCGTCTATACGCCATGGCGCTGTATGGCAAGCCCGATCTCAGCGCAATGAACCGATTGAACGAACAAAAAGAGCTCGATTGGCAAAGTGCCAGCCTTTTGGGAATGGCCTATTGGCTTAGCGGTCAAAAAGAAGCCGCGCAAAAATTAATTCGTCTACCCAATGATGACGAAAATCATTCTTCTTTTGATCTCACATTCAGGTCGAGAGAAAGGGATTTGAGCATTGCATTACTCGCCTTTTCAACCATGCAGAGAGAAGACCTCATTCAAAAAGTCCGGGATAAACTCTTCGAAAAAATCAAAGAAACATCTCTTTATAGTACCCAAACCACCACTTGGATGTTAACCGCCCTTTCTCGTTCTTATGATTCAGATCAGATCAACTCATCCAGTCAATACGAATATCAAATCGACCGGAGTTCCAAAGAGTTGTTTTTAATGAAACAACGCCTGACTTCTCAAGAAATCCCCTCTGAGGGAAATCACCAAATTCACCTAAAAAATCGAAGCGCTATTCCTCTTTACTTTAGCATTACTCAAACAGGTATACCTGTTCAAGGCGAAGAAAGGTCAACTGCCGAGGGTTTAGAATTAACAAGTCGTTACACCGACTTAAACGGCAACCCTCTCTCTGCAGATAAGATTACCCATCTTAAACAAGGGAGTGATATTGTCGCTTGGATTGATGTAAAAAACACATCTTCGCAAAAACTGGATTACACCGCACTGACTCAAGTCTTTCCTGTAGGTTGGGAAATTAAAAACACTCGTTTAGACAATGGAGGCGCATCGGCTAAACTAAAAGCTGAAAGTTCATTTAGTTATAGAGACTTTCGCGACGATCGCGTGCTCACTTATTTTGAGTTAAGACCTAACGAAGTGAAAAGCTACGCCGTTGTTTTACATGCGACCTATCCGGGTAAATTTTACCAGCCCGCAACCATTGCCGAAGACATGTATCTTGTTCAACACAGAGCCATTCTCAAGGGGCAAGAAGTAACGGTCGATCCCTGATGCCCAAAGAACGCAAAAAGAAATACTCTAATAAGCCAGTCTCTAAGAGACTGGCCTATTTTCTATGGAAAAAATTCTTTTTTTCCTCTTTAATCTTCGGACTTTGTTTTGGCACATTTCTTCTTGCCTTTCCCCTCAAAAAAAATCTTTTTGAGGCTCCTTTTTCTCAAAGTGTTCTCGATTCTGACGGCACTCTGCTCTCTACTCGCATCGCCGCTGACGAGCAATGGCGAATCCCCCTGCTCAATTGCGAGGGTTGTGAAATCTCACCGAAATACACTAAAGCGTTGATTCAATTTGAAGACCGACGCTTTTACCATCATTGGGGGGTTGACCTTCTCGCCCTCGCACGGGCCTTTTGGGGAAACCTTCACAGTGGGAAAATTCAGAGCGGGGCTTCAACCCTCTCTATGCAAGTCATTCGACTCAGTCAGCCCAACGCCCCCCGAACTTATCTGCAAAAGTTAAAAGAAATCTATTTCGCTATCCTTCTTGAATTTCGCTATTCAAAAAAAGAGATCCTGAAACTCTACGCTCAATACGCGCCAATGGGAGGCAATACCGTAGGCTTAGAAAGCGCTTGCTACCGTTATTTTGGTCGAGCCAATGGTTCGCTATCTTGGTCTGAGGCTTCACTGTTAGCGGTGTTGCCCAACAATCCCTCTTATCTTCATCTGCAAAGAAATCAAAAAGCCTTAATACAAAAAAGGAATCGCCTACTTAAACGACTTTATCAAATCGGTGAACTCAACGCACAAGAACTGCAGAGCGCTCTGCTTGAACCTCTGCCATCTCATCAAATCTCATTTCCTGACGAGGCTTCACATTATCTCAACTTTCTAAATCGCCAAAAAGAAAACAACCTTCACCCTTCGACGCTACAAAGACCCATTCAACACAGGATACAACAAATCGTTAATCAGCACTTAAGATTTCTCGAAGGGATGCAAATTCACAATGCCGGTGCTGTTGTTATTGACAATGGCACCGGCAAACTTATCGCTTATATAGGCAACACCACCCTCAAAGACTCAACGGCTTTTAAATACGTCGACATGGTGCAGGCTCCCCGCAGCACCGGAAGTGTGCTCAAACCGTTTCTATTTGCTCAAATGCTCGACCGAGGCGAAATCACTTCAACAAAACTGATTCCCGACGTTCCGACTCACTATAAAGGTTTCACCCCGCAAAATTACGACAAGGGTTTTAGTGGAGCTGTGCCTGCAAACCTGGCCCTCGCTCGCAGTCTAAATTTACCGGCCGTCTATCTTTTAGACCAATTAGGTGTCGCTCCCTTTTACGAGCAATTAAAAAAGTGGGGAATGAGCACACTGTTTCGACCTGCCGAAGACTATGGTCTAAGCCTCATTCTCGGTGGAGCCGAAGGCACACTGTTTGAAATAACCCGCATGTACAGTGACATGGCAGATGCCGTCAAAAACGACACGTCTTCTTTGGTTAGCTCTGGGGCGGCTTGGCAAACACTCTCTGCTCTACTCGAAGCTCACCGACCCGGATTAGAAAAGCACTACCAAAATTTTGCCAGTTCTCAAAAGGTCGCCTTTAAAACGGGCACCAGTCTTGGGCACCGAGACGCTTGGGCAGTTGGTGTAACTCCCCAATACACGGTCGGTGTTTTGGTGGCCAATGCCGATGGCGAGGGTCGCCCCGAAATCATCGGGTTAGAAGTGGCAGCTCCACTGCTCTTTGAAATTTTAAACGCCTTGCCGCGCTCCTCTTTTGCTTGGTTTGATGAAAGTCAAATTCAGAAGCACGAAGTGCATCTCTGTGCCCTTAGTGGTTATCCTGCAGGACCTCATTGCCCCACAGTGGATAGCACATGGGCTCCAACCTCTCTGCGCAATCACCGCCCTTGCCCTTTTCATTCTCTCATCGCCCTCGACTCCACAGAGTCTTATCAAGTGAGCGACCGCTGTTACCCTCCCCCATCGATCAAACTCAAACCTTGGTTTACCCTGCCCACTCGTCAAGAATGGTTTTATAAACAACGGCACGCCAGCTACCGAAATCTACCGCCCTATTCACCTCAATGTCTCAACGAAATTTCTAAAAATCAACCCATGCAATTGCTCTACCCCCACAAGGGCACACAACTTTACTTGCCCAATCAAGGAGACTCTTTGCGCAATCCTTCAATTTTTAACGCCGCCCATCGTCGATCTGATGCTCGAATTTTTTGGCACTTAGACGACCATTACTTGGGAGAAACTCAAGGAACACACAAAATGTCTGTGCGCGCAGAGATCGGAGATCACTGGATCACCTTGGTCGACGACCAAGGGGTTAAAATCGAACGCCACTTTAAGGTGCTCAGCCCTTAAACTCAACAAAAATTAATGGGAGTGATCGTGGCCTTCTGCGCACCGTTCACAGCGCACCCAACCCGAATCTCCATTCAGATAAAATTCTTTCTTCCAGATAGGCACCCGGTGCTTCACTTCATCAATCACATAGCGACAGGCGGCAAAAGCCTCGCCGCGATGCCCCGAAGACACACCGACAAAGACAGCCATCTCACCAATATTCAAAGGGCCGACAAAATGCCTGCAAACGATTTGGGCTACTCCAAACTTTTCGAGGGCTTCGCGCAAAATTTTTCGCCCCTCTTTTAGCGCCAAAGCGTCATAAGCTTCATACTCTAAACGAGTAACTTGCTGGCCTTCGCTGTGGTTGCGCACCCAACCCTCAAACGATACATATCCCCCGCTCGCTGGATCAGCACACATTGCCCGCAATCCTTTTTCATCAATGGGGGCTCGCGTTAGTTCAAAATCAAAAGACTCCTTTTTCAACACGCTAACCTCCTGCCACTGGGGGAATAAAAACCACTTCATCTCCTTCTTGCAAAGAGAAGTTCCAATCGACAAATTCATCGTTGACGGCCACTTGAAGATCTTTTGAAGTCAGAGAAAATCCAAATTCTCGCGCCAGAGAATCATAGAGGCTCTTCGGATTTGCTTTTTCGAGAAGCGGGCCTTGCCAATGATCTCGACCGGCCTGCTCTCTTAAGATGGCGAAAAAATGCACTTTAATCACGTTTTCTCCTCAGAAACATTTCTGAAAAATAAAGGATACCCCTAAGGCCACCTCTAAAAAGATTATTCCTCAATTTTACAAAAGAGAAGGATTCCCCCAAGGTTTTTCATTGAGAACTTGCCTCTTTAGAGATATCCCAGCCTCTCACCTGGGCAGAAAAAACTCAAGAAGAGCTTTTAAGTAATGCCCTTTTGTGTCGCCTTTTTTAAAATTGGTGAAACCCCTAATCAGAGGAAATTCAAATGGCCAAAGTGATCATCATCGGCGCCGGCGGCGTCGGAAATGTCGTCGCTCACAAATGCGCGCAAAACGACGAGGTTTTTCCCGAATTCTGTATCGCCAGTCGAACGCAATCGAAATGCGAAGCGATGGTCGCACGCATTAAAAAAAACGTTCCTCAGTCTAAATCTGTAATCACCACCGCACAGGTCGATGCTGATGATGTCGCCGCACTCGTTGAGCTTTTTAATACTTACAAACCCGAAATGGTGATTAACGTCGCTTTGCCCTACCAAGACCTTCCTATCATGGATGCTTGTTTAGAAGCGGGAGTTCACTACCTAGACACTGCCAACTACGAACCCAAAGACCTCGCTAAGTTTGAGTATTCTTGGCAATGGGCCTATAGAGAAAAATTCGAAAAAGCCGGCTTAATGGCTCTACTCGGTTCGGGATTTGATCCTGGTGTGACCAATGTTTACACCGCTTATATGAACAAACACCACTTTGATGAAATTCACGAAATGGACATTGTCGATTGCAATGGCGGTGACCACGGCAAAGCCTTTGCCACAAACTTCAATCCCGAAATCAACATTCGCGAAATCACCCAAAATGGACGCTACTGGAAGGGTGAATGGATTGAAACTCAACCTTTAGAAATTCATCAACCCATCGATTACCCCGAAGTGGGTCCTCGCGAATCTTACGTTCTCTTTCACGAAGAACTCGAATCTTTAGTTAAAAATTTTCCCACACTAAAGCAGGCGCGTTTTTGGATGACCTTCGGACAAGCCTACATTAACCATTTAACAGTCTTACAAAATGTGGGAATGACTTCTATCGCACCTATTGATCTCGGAAATGGCGTAAACATTTCTCCGTTAGAATTCTTGAAAAAAGTATTACCCGAGCCCGGTGAACTCGGCGAAAATTACACCGGACTCACCGCTATTGGCGTGCAACTCAAAGGCATTAAAGACGGCAAAGAAAAAATTCATTTTGTCTGGAACAACTGTGACCACGCCGAGTGTTATCGCGAAGTTGAAGGTCAGGCCGTAGGCTATACCACAGGTGTGCCCGCCATGATCGGTGCGATGATGATGCTCACGGGAAAATGGAAAAAGCCCGGCGTCTGGAACATGGAAGAATTCGATCCCGATCCATTTATGGATGCTCTCAACAAATGGGGACTCCCTTGGAAAGAACAAGCAGACATCCGATTGGTTTAGTCCGTCACTTCATATTTGAATGCAAAACATCCCCCAGTTAAACTGAGGGATGTTTTTTTGTAAACGGGCGCCTTATCATCTGTAGCCTTTTTTTTAAACTCGCATGTTAAGAAATATCCACGGTATTTCATCGCAAAATCTATCGAAACATAATTTGTGTTGAGGAATTCAAAAAAGCGGTATAGATTAAACTTTACCCCTTGGATTGGAGGCAACTATGAAAATCAGTCAAAGCACTTATTTGGCGACCCTAGCCTCATTGCTCTTATCGTGTGCAGCTCAACACGAAACACAACAAGCAATCGACCTAAACGCACCAATGTATAGTCAGATCACCCTAACTCGCGAACAATTAGCCCCTATGAAAGACCTCATTGGCCAAGCACAGCAACACGCCGGCTCTGGGCAACTCGAACTTGCTTATGCCAAAGCCGACCTCGCCACTGCACAAATCGAGCTTTTGCTCTTAATGCGCGCTGATGAACTCGATATAGGCTCACAAACCGAACTTGCTTCTGCAATCAAAAATTCTCAAGCCAAAATTGAGCAATACGAAAAACAAGTTCAACATCTTAGCCGCCCCATCGAATAAGAGCGGACCTGATTGGGGCCAAACCAGTTCATTTTTAGAGCGTTATCAATCGAAAACATCGCCCCGATAAGGGCCGCGTTTAAGAAATTCTCTTTTCCCCATTTCAAAGGTGCAATCCACCAAAAACGAATATATAATAGGAGCTCTGGGGAGGTTGAAAGGCACTATGAATTTAATGAGATCCACTGTTTTTTTTTCTGCATTACTGATTGTTTTTTTCTGGGGTTGTTCTTCTACCTCTTCTACACCAGACCATTACAGAGCGCCCCTGTTCGAAGATAAAATATCCCTTATGAAAAACACTTATCTCGAACAATGCTTGGCTCCTCTCAGCCGCCGAGAATACAGCGATAAAGGATGCGCGTTTAAATTGCTCACCAGCTTAGAAAGAAGTTATGGCATATCTTTTAACCAAAAGCAACTTCTGAGCAAAGCCAACGAACTCTTTTTGGGCGAAGTCGAAAAGCAACTGGTGCTCGCCTTGCAACACAAGGGGGCCACCCTTAATGAACTTAGGCGCACCTTTAAAGGAAAAGAGGATGCCCTCGCCTATCTTAGACAAAATTACTCTTTTTCAGTAGATGATCTCAGTTCATCCTCTGTTGATTAAATTTATGGACTATGACTAAAAAAACAAATTTCACTCTCTTTCTTCTCTCTTTGCTATTACTAACATCTTGTGCAGATAGAGTTCACTTTTGGGTAGACCAACCGCCAGAAATTCCATTACAAGGAATCCATTCTCTTAAGGTGGGGCCGGTTGACGTCGATGGGCAGCTCGACCTTATGGTGACCGACAAAAAAGGGCTTTTGAGTGCTCTAGGAAATGCCGTCGCTAATGAAATCATTTTTAATCTCAGCGAGAAGAAACAATTTCAGTCTTTTTTTGAAAGTCATTTTAAAAACCGCCTCTCTCAACAAAAACGTTTAACAATTAAAGAGAAGTCACCTTATGACGTTGAAACAAAAGTGACTATTCATTTTTCCATCGACGATGAGATGAGTTCTTCAGAATACAAAAACAGCGATGGCGTCAAGCAAACCTCCTTTCAACTCAAGCGTTCTATCGAAACCACCTTTAGCAGTGAGTTCTTATCCCCAGCAGGTACTCTAATCCACTCTGACCAATTCAAACTACATCACACTGAGACGGCTCAGGGATCAAGTAAAGAGCAAGCCAGAAGGCAAATTGCAGATTGGCAGCAAGTCCTCAAAGAGTCTCTTAAAAATGGAGCTCTACAACTCGCAGACAAACTCTCACCTTCTCGCTTTAAGCAAAGCATCACCCTGCAAGATGCCGACAATGATGACATAGAAGAGGCCAACGAAAAGGCCGCAAAAGGGCACTGGGAGCAAGCCTTAGAAACTTATCGCTCACACAAAGAGGGAAAAGCGGGAGATGCCGCTCACCACAACTTAGGTGTTTATTACGAATCGCACAATCAACTTGACGAAGCCATGAATCACTATCTCGCCTGTGAAAAGCAGTCTTATTGCCAACAGGGAATTCAACGAATTGAAAAACAAAAAGCCGACAATAAGATGCTCAAAAGTTTAAACGAAACATTACCTGAAGTCAAAAGCGATTCAACGAATAAAACGTCAAAAGAACCCGCAAAGGCGCAATATCAAAATCTAGTGCGTTAAAACTCAGTCACCCACCCGATCTCAACAATATTCCCGCTGAAATCTAGAGTATTGGTGTAATGAAAGTAATTGATCCTCAACGACGTTGTTTCTAACCAATCCCATCCTTCGACCTCAGTGATTCCCCCCAATAGGTAAAACAATCCTAAGCCAAAATTTTGCGATTCAAACGAGTTGAGCTTATAATCCGCCGTTTTATAACGTTCACTCTGGGCATAAGACTCCTTAAAAAAGAAAGCCTTACTCTGCGAATAGTAACGGTAATTCAAATCGAAAATAACATATGATCCCATCTGCTTCGCCAGCTTGAATCCCAGAGTGTTTGATTCTATTCCCCACTCTCGTTCTTCTCCCCACAAATCGAAATAATACCGGTAATTCATTTCGAGTGAAGCCTCGGCAAAGGGCATTCCTAATTTTAAAAAATTGCCAAAGCCAAAACGCTCTCGACGCTCAGGTGGCGTTTCGTCTGTTAAGCTGCCGTTGTCTAACGTCACCTGGCGGTAAGGATCACCTAGATACCCCTCAAGTTTTGAGTAATCTCCTTTGAAGCTATAGACGACCGAGCGCCCCAGATTTTGCGATAAGCTTAGACCTAAACCGTAAGTTTCTTTGAGTTTTTCAGTGTAGCTGTAATCTTCTGCAATTTTGCCGACGCGATCAAAATTATACTGACCACTCACTTTGACGATAAAGTTTTGTTTTGCCCAACGACTGGTATAATTTCCTGATATTGCCTGTGATTGATAATCTGATTCGCGACTCAGATAACCTTGCAAACTCAATTCGTGATTTAATCCTACATCTTGTTGCAGTCCCATTATAAATTGACCTCGATTTTTTTCGAGCTTTTCTGTCTTTTGAATTGAGGGTCTTGTCGCTCCACTGGTTCCATCGACGATAGGTGCCACAGTCACCTGATCCAGTTCTGCATCAAAAACCAAACGCGTCGATTCCCACAATGTTTTTAAAAAGCCAAAAGATGTCGTATAGACCGAATTGTCTTGATCATCCTCAAAGTAATAGGTATTCCACTCAAATCGATCGGCATGAACAGAGAGCCAACAAATGCTTAAAATGGCAGTCGTTATTTTGCGCATCCGCACCCTCCAGCCATTCCCTCAGTGCCTCCCGCACTTCCTTCTTGCGTTGAAAAGAATTTTTCTTCTAAGCTAATTTTGGCGCCTTGGCTATCGGTCATCAATGGGCTAGCTAAGAAGCCTTTATCATAAGGTTCTACGGTCGCGCATCCCACCCAAAAAAAGACCGACAAACGCAATAGCCACTTTATCATTTAAAAAACTCCCTAAGATCGTTTTCATTATAAGCTTCTAGTTTACGCA